>DATDTH010000162.1:0-5549 GCA_035290985.1 Pseudomonas sp.
GAAAGAAGCTGTTGCCCACGCTGAAGTCGAGGCGGCGCAGCGGCGACAGGTTCGCCGAGGGCAGGGAAAAGGCGTTGTGGTCGCGCTTGTGGACGGTGGCGGCGCCGGCGGACAGGGCTTCCCCGGGCTCGGCCTGGGTGAAGCGCGGGGCCTCCTCGCAGGCGCTCAGGCCGAGTGCCGGCAGCAGGCAGATTAGCAGGGCGCGAAGGCGGCGCAGGAGCGGCGGGACGAGCATCGACGGGTGTCCAAGACTTCAGAAACAGGCCGACAATCTTAGCAGGCTAAGGGAGTTTAAATAAGAGGGATTTGCATTCGCTGGCTTCGGAGCCGGTCCCGTTCGGTGGGGCTTGCGGCCATAAAAAAACGGATGCGACCCTGGGTCGCATCCGTTTCGAGGGGTAATAACCGGTTCGATCAGAATTTGTGATCGGCGGTTTCCGGGTTCAGATCGCCGATGCCCAGCTTGCCGGCCGCCTGCTCGATCGCAGCAGTCTGCTTGACCAGGGCGGCGATGGCGTCACGGACGATCCGCTGGCCGTCCTTGTTGTCGGCGGCGATCAGCTGGTCGAAGTGCTTGCCGGCGGCGGCGCTGTCCACCAGGGCTTGCAGCTTGGCTTCGGTAGCCTGCAGGTCGGCTTGCAGGGCGCTGTCGGCCTGGGCGTCGGCCTTGGCCACCAGGGACGCCAGGCTCGGGCCGCTCAGGGTGGTGCCGTCGACCTTCTTGTACTCGCCCAGGTAGACGTTGCGGATGCCCTTGCCGTTGAAGAAGTGCGAGTTATGGGTGTTGTCGCTGAAGCAGTCATGCTCGTCTTCGGTGGAGTTGGCTTCCAGTGCGACCTTCATGCGCTCGCCGGCCAGTTCGCCGAGGGACAGGCTGCCCATGCCGAAGAGCATCTTGCGCAGGCCGTTCTCGGCCGACTCGGCTTCCAGCTGGGCGCGGTAGTTGTCGGTCTTGCCGGCTTGCCACTGCAGGACCATGGCGTCCAGGTCGCTGGCCAACAGGTCGGTGGCGGCCTTGAGGTAGGCGCGGCGACGTTCGCTATTGCCGCCGGTGGCGCCTTCGCCCTGCAGGAAATCGCTGGCCTGACGCTCGCCGGCACCCGGGTTGCTGCCGTGCAGGTCCTGGCCCCAGAGCATGAACTCGATGGCGTGGTAGCCGGTGGCGACGTTGGCCTCGGAACCGCCCAGCTCGTTCAGGCTGGCCAGTTTTTCCGGGGTGATGCTGGTCACGTCGAGTTTGTCTTCGCCGACCTGGAGTTGGGTGTTGGCGATGATATTGGCGGTGGCGCCCGGGTTGCCGAGGGCATGCTGGTAGTCGCTGGCCACGTAGTCGATCAGGCCTTCATCCAGGGGCCAGGCGTTCAGCTGGCCTTCCCACTCGTCGACCACTGGGTTGCCAAAACGGAAGACCTCGCTCTGCATATAGGGCGCGCGGGCGGCCAGCCAGGCTTCGCGGGCGGCTTTCAGGGTGGCGTCGCTGGGGGCGGCGAGCAGGGCCTCGACGGCAACCTGCAGGGCTTTGCCGGTGCTGGCCGCATCGCTGAAGACCGCCAGGGCGAGGTCGGCGTAGTGGGCGACCACGGCCTTGCTCGCCGCCGGATCGGCCTGGGGTGCCGCGCTGCTGGCTGCTGGGGTGGCTGGGGTGACGGCGGCCTTGCCCTTGTCGTCGCCGCAACCGGCGAGGGAGATAGCGAGGGCCAGCAGGCTGGCGGTGGCCAGGGGCATACGAATCATGGAGAAATCCTTAGCGGCGGAGAGTGAGTGCGATACGGGGTTTCAGTATTAATCTAGAACATAATGCGAAAGATTTGCATTTTGTGCAAATGGCCTGCATGTCGAAAAGGGAGGAAGGTGAAGGCAGGGACGTGCAAAGCTCGCGGGGTGGCGCGCTCACGCTTCGGCGAAACCCGCTGCCCCGGATTGCGCCATGGCTTATCCGGGATCTACGTGAACTGCCCCCATGTTCACCGAGCCGCAAGACGGTATCTACGAAAGCGCAGCTGTCCTGGGGGGTACCTGGGGGGGGATTTATGGGCTATGTCGGAATTAACTGTTGCTAGAAAGGTGTCAGAAGCGCGCAGAACCAGTAGGAGGGTGGTCCCCCGTCTTCGATGCCGCGCTGTGGCGCAGCAAACTGGGATCGCAGTGAGGCATGAGAAGAAAGCTTGCTGACGATGCGCTTTTCGTAGGGTGCGCCCCATCTGTCCCGGCTGAACACCGTGTGCACCGGGAGGTCGGCACCCGCCGCAATGCCCCGGTGCGCTGAGCACACCCTACAAGGGCATGCCACCGCCGCGACACTTAACTAGTAAATAGCCAATTTATTTGCCAGGCGGGCCCGGCCAGGATCTGCGCGGATCAGAGGGTGGCGGGGTTGGCCGTGGCGCTCAGGCGACGGGCCTGTTTCAGATAGAGCAAGAGTTCGCGCGGTGGCAGCGGCTTGCTGTACAGGTAGCCCTGACCCTCATGGCAGCCCTGGGCGATGATATAGGCCTCCTGCTCCGTGGTTTCCACGCCTTCGGCTATCACCTGCATGCCCAGGCTCTTGCCCAGTTGGATAATGGCCCGAACGATGGTGGCGTCGTCTTCGTCTTCCAGCAGGTCCTGGACGAAGCTCTTGTCGATCTTGATCTTGTCCAGTGGCAGGCTTTTCAGGTAGCTCAACGAGGAGTAGCCGGTGCCGAAATCGTCGATGGCGATCAGCGCCCCGGAGCGGCGCAGGCTGAGCAGGTGCTGGGCGGCCGTGGTGATGTCCTCCATCAGGCCGGTCTCGGTGACTTCCAGTTCCAGGCTGCGCGGTGGCAGGCGGTAGACCTGCATCAGGTTGTTCACCACCCGTGGCAACTCGGCGTGGTGCAGTTGCACGGTGGATAGGTTGATGGCCATGCGCAGGTCGCTGAAGCCCTGATCGTGCCAGTCGCGCAACTGTCGGCAGGCCTGGTCGAGTATCCACTCGCCGATGGCGATGATGGTGCCATTCTGTTCGGCCAGGGGAATGAACAGGTCCGGCGGAACCAGGCCGTGCTGCGGATGTTGCCAGCGCAGCAGCGCCTCGACGCCCACCACCCGGTGGTCGCGGTAATCCACCTGGGGCTGGTAGACCAGGTAGAGCTCGTTGCGGCCCAGGGCGTCGCGCAGATCTTTTTCCAGTTCGCGGCGACGGCGCATCTCGCTGTCGACGCTGGCGATATAGAACTGGTAGCGGTTGCGCGAGCGGCTCTTGGCCAGGGTCATGGTCTGTTCGGCTTTTTGCAGCAGGCTCTCGGTGTTATCGCCGTCCTCGGGGAACAGGGTGATGCCGATGGTTGCCCGCAGGCGCACTTCCTGTAGATCCAGGGCGAAGGGTGCCTCCAGGTCGTCGAGGATGCTCTGGGCCAGTTCGGCGGCCTCGTAGGGCTGCTCGATATCCGCCTGGACCAGGGCGAACTGGTCGCCGCCCAGGCGGGCGAGGGCACCAAGACGACCGCTGTGGCTGCGCAGGCGGTCCGACAGGGCCAGCAGCAGTTGATCGCCGATCTGGTAGCTGAACTGCTCGTTGATGCCCTTGAAGTCGTCCAGGCCCACGCAGAGCACGGCCACCCGGCGGCCCAGGCGACCGGCGTCGCCGAGAATCTGATCCAGTTGTTGCTGCAGTTGCTGTCTATTGGGCAGACCGGTCAGGAAGTCGTACTGGGCCATGCGCAACAGGCTGTTTTCCGCTTCGCGGCGCAGGGTGGTGTTGCGTTCGATGGAGGACAATAACTGGTTGGCGGTGTTGATCCACAGGCCCAGTTCGTTCTTTTCGTTGCCCTTGAGCATCGGCAGCTTGTGCTCGCTGGGCCGGTCCGGGTTGATATTGGTCAGGTGCTCGATGATCTTCGACAGGGGCTTGGTCAGCAGCCAGTGATAGACCAGGTACAGCACCAGGCCCATGGCCAGGGCCCGCAGCACGCCGGAGATGAAGATGACCACCGAGCTGGTGATGAAATCCTCGCCATAGGGCGCGGTATCGAGGGTGATGGTCAGGTCGCCGTAATATTCGCTGTAGGGGCCGCGGCCAACCAGTTGGGTGGTGAAGCTTTCCTCGTCACCGAGTATGACATCCGTCATCCAGCGGGTCGGCAGCTTCATCAGTTCGCGGGATTTTTCCGCGAGCATGGGTTCGTTGGGATGGCCGATGGAGGCGAAACGCACCGATTCGTGCTGGAACAGGCCTTCGATGACCTGCATGCCCATCTCGCGATCCAGGCTGTAGACGGCCTGGGTCGATGGGTCGCGGAACATGCCGAGAATCCGCTGGGCATCGTTGGCGACGGCCTGGCGTGTCTTGTACACATCGAAGACGATCTGCGCGCAACTCAAGACCACGCCGACGACCAGGGCCGAGAGCAGAACCACGCGGAGCAACTTCAGCGACAAGCTGTTTTTAAGTTCCAGCTTCAAATGGCGATTCCTTGTTCGAATGCCGGAGGCGTCATACAGCTGTGAGTATTGGCAAACAGAAGGTTGCCGTCAAAGGGCCATTATCAAAGTTCGTAGCCTGGAGGCACGAATAACGAAATTTCATGGGCTACTGATTCAGCGTAGTCCGGGATATCGATGCTGTATCGGACCCTGACGCCTTGTTCTTGAATACCGTTTGGCGGCTTTTCGCTCGCGGCGCCCGATCCAGAATGCCACAGCTGGCCTCGATAGAGGGCAGGAGTAAACGACGGTTGCCAGGGACGTGGGCCCGATATGAAAAAACCCGGCCTAGGCCGGGTTTTTCTGGAGCGGACAGGCTTAGGCTGCGTAGTTTTTCGCCACGAAGTCCCAGTTGACCAGGTTCCAGAACGCCTCGACGTATTTCGGGCGCAGGTTGCGGTAGTCGATGTAGTAGGCGTGTTCCCAGACATCGCAGGTCAGCAGCGGGGTGTCGCCGCTGGTCAGCGGGCAGCCGGCGCCGATGGTGCTGGCCAGGGCCAGGGAACCGTCAGCCTTCTTCACCAGCCAGCCCCAGCCAGAGCCGAAGGTGCCGATGGAAGTCTTGCTGAACTCTTCCTTGAACTTGTCGAAGGAACCGAAGGCGGCGTTGATCGCGTCGGCCAGGGCACCAGTCGGTTGACCACCGGCGTTGGGCGCCAGGCAGTTCCAGTAGAAGGTGTGGTTCCAGACCTGGGCGGCGTTGTTGAAGATGCCACCCGAGGAGGTCTTGACGATCTCTTCCAGGGTCTTGCCTTCGAACTCGGTGCCGGGCACCAGGTTGTTCAGGTTCACGACATAGGTGTTGTGGTGCTTGTCGTGGTGATACTCGAGGGTCTCGGCGGAAATGTGCGGCTCGAGCGCAGTCTTCTCGTATGGCAGTGGCGGCAATTCAAAAGCCATGGTGTATCTCCTAATCAGGTGCGGTGAACGCAAGGCCGATCACGGGCGGCCGGACAAGCGGCGGTGGGTTTTTACCCTTTGCGCCGCGAATTTCCGATCATAGCATCGGGCCCCAGGCATAACCACGGAGCATCTGTGTGGGAAAGGCCGGCGCAGGGCCTTCGGCACCCGCTGAACAGGCTGCCCGGCGGGGCTCAGCGTCCCGC
>DATDTH010000163.1:0-3614 GCA_035290985.1 Pseudomonas sp.
GCAGCGCATAACCCAGCACTACCCAGGAGGTGAATACCGGCGGGTTGGCCAGTAGCACTATCAGGGCAACCATTTGTGCGGCGGTTTTCCACTTGGCCAGATTGGAGACGGCCACCTGCGCCCGCGCACCCAGTTCCGCCATCCACTCGCGCAGAGCCGACACCACTATCTCGCGACCTATGATGATGGCCGCCGGCAGGGTCAGCCACAGGTTGGCATGTTCCTCGACCAGCAGCACCAGGGCCACCGCCACCATCAGCTTGTCCGCCACCGGATCGAGAAAGGCGCCGAAGGGCGTGCTCTGCTCCAGTTTCCGGGCGAGGTAGCCATCCAGCCAGTCGGTTAGCGCGGCAAAGCCGAACACGCCGCTAGCCGCCCAATAGCTCCAGGGGAACGGCAGGTAGAACAGCAGAATAAAGATGGGGATCAGGGCAACGCGCAGAACGGTAATCAGGTTCGGGATATTCATCGGCACACAGTACTGGCGAAGTGATCGGGCATTCTACTCGCTGTGCAGGGCCGCATAAATCAACTCGGCAAGCTTTTTACTAATAGCCGGCGCCTTGGCGATTTCCTCGACGCTGGCGCGGGTCAACTCCTGCAGGCCGCCGAAATGGTTGAGCAGCTCGCGCCGACGCTTGGGCCCGACACCGGCGATCTCTTCCAGGGTGGAGGTGCGCCGGGTCTTGCCGCGCCGCGCCCGATGACCAGTAATGGCGAAACGATGGGCCTCGTCGCGGATCTGCTGGATCAGGTGCAGGGCCGGCGAATCCCCGGGCAAGGTGAACTCATGGGCCGCGTCGTTGAGATAGAGGGTCTCCAGGCCCGGCTTGCGCGTCGAACCCTTGGCCACCCCCAACAGCAGCAGGTCGGGTATTGCCAGTTCCTGCAGCACGTCACGGGCCATCGCCAACTGGCCCTTGCCGCCATCCACCAGGAGGATGTCCGGCAACTTGCCCTCCCCTTCCTTTGTTCGACTGAAACGCCGGGTCAGGGCCTGGTGCATGGCCGCATAGTCGTCGCCGCCGGTCACGCCCTCGATGTTGTAGCGCCGATAGTCCGATTTCAGCGGCCCCTCCGGACCGAAGACCACACAGGAGGCCACCGTCGCCTCCCCGCTGGAATGGCTGATATCGAAGCACTCCAGACGCTGCGGCGTTTCCTCCAGGTCCAGCGCCTGGGCCAGGGCCTCGAACCGTGCGGACAGGTGCTGCCGATTGGCCAGCCGCGAGGCCAGCGCCTGCTCGGCATTGGTCACCGCCAACTGCTGCCAGCGCGCCCGTGTGCCGCGCACCCTATGACTGATGCTCAATTCGCGACCGCGCAACTCGAGCAGGGCGGCGATCAGGACCGGGAAGTCCTCATGCACGGCATTGACGATCAGCTCGCTCGGCAGGTCGCGCTCATGGCTGCTCAGGTAGTACTGGGCCAGGAAGGCCGCCAGCACCTCGCCGACCTCTTCCTCGATCGCCACCTGGGGGTAGAAGTTCTTGCTGCCCAGCACCCGCCCGCCGCGCACGCTGATCAGGTGGACGCAGGCGCCGCCGGGATTGACCATGGCCGCGACCACATCAACGTCACCGGTGCCGCCCTCCATGCTCTGCTGATCCTGCACGCGGCGTAGCAAGGATATCTGGTCACGCAGTTCGGCCGCCCGCTCGAAATCCAGCAACTGGGCTGCCTGTTCCATGCCGCTGGACAACTCGTCGGTCAGGGCGTTGCTGCGGCCCTCGAGGAACATCACCGAGTGGCGCACATCCTGGGCGTACTCGGCGGGCTCGACCAGGCCGACACAGGGCCCCTTGCAGCGCTTGATCTGGTATTGCAGGCAGGGGCGCGTACGGTTCTTGAAATAGCTGTCTTCGCACTGGCGCACCAGGAAAGTTTTCTGCAACAAACTGAGGCTTTCGCGGATGGCGCCGGCACTGGGATAAGGCCCGAAGTAGCGGCCCTTCAGCTTCTTCGCGCCCCGATGAATGCTCAGGCGCGGGTAGTCGCCATCGGAGAGGAACACATAGGGGTAGGACTTATCGTCGCGCAGCAGAATGTTGTACGGCGGCCGCCATTCCTTGATCAGCGTCTGCTCGAGCAGCAGGGCCTCGGTTTCGTTGGCGGTGATGGTGGTTTCGACCTGGGCGATCCGGGCCACCAGGGCGGCGGTCTTCGGCGCCAGGCCCGCCTTGCGAAAATAGCTGGCCAGGCGTTTTTTCAGGTTCTTGGCTTTACCGACATAGAGCAGCTTGGTCTCGGCATCGAACATCCGGTAGACGCCGGGACGGCCACTGCAGGCGGCGAGAAAAGCACTGGAATCGAACGGCTCGGACATCTCAGCTGAGCGCATCCACCATGCCATGGCGCACGGCCAGCAGGGCCAGTTCCACGTCGCTGGTGATCGACAGTTTTTCGAAAATCCGGTAGCGGTAGGTATTCACCGTCTTCGGCGACAGGCAGAGCTTGTCGGAGATGCTCTGCACCTTCTGGCAATTGGCGATCATCAGGGCGATCTGGATCTCGCGCTCGGACAACAGGTCGAACGGCGAGCCGTTGTTCTGCGGCTGGAACGACTTGAGCGCCAATTGCTGGGCAATCTGCGGACTGATATAGCGCTGGCCGGCGAAGACCAGGCGAATGGCCTGGACCATTTCCTCCAGGGCCGCGCCCTTGGTCAGGTAACCGGCAGCACCAGCCTGCAGCAGGCGCGTGGGAAAAGGATCTTCCTCGCAGGAGGTCACGGCAACGATTTTCAGGTCGGGATGGCTGCGCAGCAGCTTGCGAGTCGCCTCGAGGCCGCCGATCCCAGGCATTTTGATATCCATCAAGACCACGTCGGGCTTGAGTTCGCGGGCCTTCTTCAGGGACTCCTCACCGGAATCCGCTTGCCCAATCACCTGTAGACCCTCGATGTCGGCCAGCATCCGCGTGATGCCCATCCGCACCAGATCATGATCATCGACCACCAGCACCCTAATCAAGCAGACACCTCGTTTATGGGTTAACAAACCGCTTTCTGCAGCGGTCTTATGCACACCAAGACCATGACAAAAAGCCTCTATTAGGCCTAACTTGGCGCCTGAACGGCAGGTAGCAAACACCAGAAAACGGGGCATGGACATGCCGTTTCAGCATGTCACATTGGCGCAAGCACGGTGCGCCTGGCCCGACCGTCCCAAACCGGGCATGACCCGGCAGCTTGGCCGAATGGGCGAGTTTACGCTGTCCAGGCCCAAGAGCAAACAGGGATAAAGTGTCAGTTGCCGTCGAACCGGATTCCGGCTAGCGATCAACCGGAACTGCCGCCCGCAGCCCATATCCTGACTAAAAGGATCGGTAGCGCACCAGCCGCTGGAGCAAGGGCCAGCCGACCAGGTGGAGAAATACCGGCACACCGGCCATCAGGTAGAAATAATAGGTCACCACCCGCCAAATCAGCACAGCCGCCGCGGCCGTGGACTTGCCCACCAGCGGAGCCAGCATGGCCACCGACGCCAGCTCGGCGCCGCCGGCCCCGCCGGGCAACAGGCTGAGTTGGCCAGCGCTCAAGGCGAGCATTTGCAACATGAAGGTCCAGGCCCAGGGCAAGGCACTGCCCAGGCCCTGCAGGGTTAGATAGAGCA
>DATDTH010000164.1:0-3298 GCA_035290985.1 Pseudomonas sp.
GCTTCGAGCGAGCCGCGAGCGCCGGATTCCGGGCGGTCGAATTCCACTTTCCCTACGCCTGGGACAAGAACGAACTCGCGGACCGCGCGCGCCGAGCCGGCGTCGAGGTGGTGATGTTCAATCTCGCGCCCGGCGACTGGGCCAAGGGCGAGCGCGGCATCGCCTGCCACCCGGATCGGGTCGAGGAATTTCGCGCCGGGGTCGACCAGGCCATCGCCTACGCCAAGGTCCTGGGCAACACCCAGATCAACTGCCTGGCCGGCATCCGCCCGCAAGGCGTGGATTGCGCCACGGTCGAGCGGACCCTGGTCGACAACCTGAAGTACGCCGCCGAACGCTTGCAGGCCGCCGGGATCATGCTGGTCATGGAAATGATCAACACCCGCGACATCCCCGGCTTCTACCTGAACACCACCCAGCAGGCCCTGGCCATCCGCGACCAGGTCGGCAGCACCAACCTGCAGCTGCAATACGACATCTACCACATGCAGATCATGGAAGGTGACCTGGCCCGGACCCTGTCCGAGCACCTGGGCGTGATCCACCACGTGCAACTGGCCGACAACCCGGGGCGCAACGAACCGGGTACCGGCGAGATCAACTACCGCTTTCTCTTCGAGCACCTGGACCGCATCGGCTACCAGGGCTGGATCGGCTGTGAATACAAGCCGGCTACCACCACCACCGCCGGCCTTGGCTGGTTGAAAACCCACAACGCCATCTAAGGGGCATTTCCATGGCTAAAATCGGATTTATCGGCACCGGCATCATGGGCAAGCCCATGGCGCAAAACCTGCAGAAAGCCGGCCACACCCTGTTCTTCTCCGAGCACTTCGACAAGGCCCCGGCCGAGCTGATCGGCGACAACGGCATCGGCCTGGCCAACCCGCGCGAAGTGGCCCAGGAAGCCGAAGTCATCATCATCATGGTGCCCGATACGCCCCAGGTCGAAGACGTGCTGTTCCGCGCCGATGGCGTGGCCCAGGGCCTCGCGGCCGGCAAGCTGGTGATCGATATGAGCTCGATCTCGCCGACCGCCACCAAGGTCTTCGCCGAGAAGATCAAGGCCACGGGCGCCGGCTACCTGGACGCCCCGGTGTCCGGTGGGGAAGTGGGTGCCAAGGGCGCGACCCTGAGCATCATGGTCGGCGGCTGTGAAAAAGCCTTCGAACGCGCCCTGCCGCTGTTCCAGGCCATGGGCAAGAACATCACCCGGGTCGGTGGCAATGGCGACGGCCAGACCGCGAAGGTGGCCAACCAGATAATAGTCGCGCTGAACATCCAGGCGGTGGCCGAGGCCCTGCTGTTCGCCGCCAAGAACGGCGCCGACCCGGCCAAGGTACGCGAGGCGCTGATGGGCGGCTTCGCCGGTTCGAAGATCCTCGAGGTACATGGCGAGCGCATGGTCAAGGGCACCTTCGATCCGGGCTTCCGCATCAGCCTGCACCAGAAGGACCTCAACCTGGCCCTGGCCGGTGCGCGGGAACTGGGCCTGAACCTGCCCAACACCGCCAACGCCCAGCAGGTGTTCAGCACCTGCGCGGCCCTGGGCGGTGCCAACTGGGATCACTCGGCCCTGATCAAGGGCCTGGAACATATGGCGAACTTCTCCATACGTCCCGAGTAACACTGCCTGGACGCTCCGGCGTCCGGTAGCACCCTTTCGACCTACCCGGCAGACGGTGTCACGGCCTGCTTGCCGGGCGGGTCGATTCTAGCGCCCAGCGCCTGCCCGGCGGACGCTGCGCACTAGAATCGACCTTGATCCAAGTTGATCCATCCAGAGACCAGAGAGATCGCCATGCCTATCGATCCGCAAAGCCTGCTGCGCGAACTCTTCGCCAGCGCCATCGATGCCGCCCATCCGCGCCAGGTACTGGCCGACCACCTGCCCGCCGACCGCAGCGGCCGGGTCATCGTCATCGGGGCCGGCAAGGCCGCCGCCGCCATGGCCGAGGTCATCGAGGCCCACTGGCAGGGCGAGATCAGCGGCCTGGTGGTCACCCGCTACGAGCACGGCGCCAACTGCCAGAAGATCGAAGTGGTCGAAGCCGCGCACCCGGTACCGGACGCCGCCGGCCTGGCCGTGGCCCAGCGCGTGCTGGCGCTGGTCAGCGACCTCGAGGCCAGCGACCGGGTGATCTTCCTCTTGTCCGGCGGCGGCTCGTCCCTGCTCGCCCTGCCAGCCGAAGGCATCAGCCTGCAGGACAAGCAGGCGGTCAACAAGGCGCTGCTCAAGTCCGGCGCGACCATCGGCGAGATGAACTGCGTGCGCAAGCACCTCTCGGCGATCAAGGGCGGGCGCCTGGCCAAGGCCTGCTGGCCGGCCACCCTCTACACCTACGCGATCTCCGACGTGCCGGGCGACGAACCGACTGTGATCGCCTCGGGCCCGTCCGTGGCCGACCCGACCACCTCGGCACAGGCCCTGGCGATCCTGGCCCGCTACGCCATCGAGGTCCCGGCCAATGTGCGTACCTGGCTGCAGGACCCA
This sequence comes from Pseudomonas sp., assembly GCA_035290985.1. GTDB lineage: Bacteria > Pseudomonadota > Gammaproteobacteria > Pseudomonadales > Pseudomonadaceae > Aquipseudomonas. The sequence continues at coordinate 2,495 of DATDTH010000164.1, forward strand.
CGCTCGGAAACCGTCAAACCCGGCGACCCCTGCCTGGCCCGCAGCCACTTCCAGCTGATCGCCGCGCCGCAGCAATCCCTGGTGGCCGCCGCGGCCCGGGCCGAAGCGGCCGGCTTACCGACCCTGATACTCGGCGACCTGGAAGGTGAATCCCGCGAGGTGGCGAAAGTCCATGCCGGCATCGCCCGGCAGATCGTCCTGCACGGCCAGCCGATCAAGGCGCCCTGCGTGATCCTCTCCGGCGGCGAAACCACGGTCACCGTGCGCGGCCAGGGCCGCGGCGGGCGCAACGCCGAGTTCCTGCTGAGCCTGACCGACAGCCTCAAGGGCCTGCCCGGGGTCTATGCCCTGGCCGGCGACACCGATGGCATCGACGGCTCGGAAGACAACGCCGGCGCCCTGATGAGCCCCGACAGCCATGCCCGCGCCATTGCGCTGGGGCTCAGCGCCAGCGACGAGCTGGACAACAACAACGGCTATGGCTACTTCGCCGCCCTCGGCGACCTGATTGTCACAGGCCCGACCCGCACCAACGTCAACGATTTCCGCGCCATTCTCATCCTTGAGAGCAGCCCCCTTGAGACCCCCCGCCATGACGCCTGACAAGAAAGTAAAGATCCTCGCCACCCTGGGCCCGGCCATCAAGGGCATCGACGACATCCGCCAACTGGTGGCGTCCGGGGTCAACCTGTTCCGCCTGAACTTCAGCCACGGCGAGCATGCCGACCATGCCGAGCGCTTCAACTGGGTGCGTGAAGTCGAGCGCCAGCTGGCCTACCCGATCGGCATCCTGATGGACCTGCA
>DATDTH010000165.1:0-6334 GCA_035290985.1 Pseudomonas sp.
CCTGCAGCAGCGCGCGTCGGGCCGGTGCCGCGGTCGCCGCGGCGAGTCGTTGGTCGATGCCCCCGAGCTGTTGCCAGACCCGGGTGTGTTCCGGGTGAGCGGCGAGCCAGCGATCGAACGCCTCGCGTTGCTCCGGGCCGGCCTCGCCGGAGTCCAGGCACAGCTGCCAGCCGATGGCTTCATCCAGGGTGTGGGCGTAGATGGCGCTGCTCATTGCGGTTCTCCGTAGAGGGCGATGTAGCACTGGCGCATGCCCTGGGCCAGGTATTGGCGCACCCGGGACGGGGAAACGCCCAGGCGCTCGGCGATTTCGGCGTGACCCAGGCCGTCGAGGCGATTGAACAGGAAGGCGGCGCGGGCCTTGCTCGACAACTGGCCCAGCAGGCGGTCGATCTCGCGCAGGGACTCGAGCAGCAGGGCCTGTTCCTCGGGGCTGGCATGGCCGCTTTGCGGGGCGCGGGCCAGTTCGTCCAGGTAGGCGCGCTCCAGGGCGCTGCGGCGGAACTGGTCGGCCAGCAAGCCCTTGGCGATGGTGGTCAGCAGGGCACGGGGTTCGCGCGGCGCCTGCAGGTCGGGGCGGGCGAGCAGGCGCAGAAAGGTGTCCTGGCTGAGGTCGTCGGCCCGCTGCGGGCAGCGCAGGCTCTTGCGCAGCCAGCCGAACAGCCAGTCACGGTGGTCACTGTAGAGCAGGCCCACCAGTTGCGGGTTCGTGCTATCGCCAACCGACACGCTGACCTCGAATAATTAATGAATCAGAATTATTCGCATATGGTCGCAGAAGCTGGCCCTTGGCCGCAATCACTGGTCGAAAATACGGGACAGCCGGTGGCTGCTCCGCTTGTCGATTCCGTTCTAAGCAGTCGCCCGCCCGCCGTGAGCTGCCTGATGGTCGAGCGAGCCGAGCACGAAGAGGACCGCATGACGCCGTCCGAGCTGAGGGGTAGCCCTACTAATTACCCGAATACGCTGACTGTTTGTCGGCTGAGTACGGTTACCTTGCCATTTTTATCCCATAGGGTGGAATCAATATGGCTATAGCCATGGGCCGAACTGCGAATGTCCGCCTGGTATTGCCACCAATCATTGGCGCTGCATTCTTCCGGCACATTCACGAAGCTGATGTTCCAAGTCAGTGAGCTGCCTGAAGTGGGTTTTTTCAGCATGCTAAATACCGCCGGGGGCCAGGCATCGAGCAGGGCTAATATTGCCGCCACGGAAACAGGCCTTTCTGAGACTTCGCGTAACTTGATCCAACCGCCCATTTCCGTTTGATCAGATCCCATAAATGGCATTTTTCCCAGTGTGTAGCGGTAATCGAAATACTGGGTGAAGTCTGGGGTTAAGTTTGGAATGAATGGGAAGGCTTGTACCTCGTCCGGGGCTTTGAAAACAGGCGCTTTGTTCGCTGTCACACTCACCATGGATTCCCGCTCACCCGCAAAGCTGACCAGTACCACGACACAGGCTTGATCGTTCTGGTAAGCCGTGACTTGCACTTGCGTGGCAGCTTTCCCTTCACGCAATACCTTGAGCATGACGTTCATTTCGCCAGGAGCGACAGGTGCTACGAACGACACCATCAGCGAACGCACAGGCCGGTTGGGCGCCACATGCGGGATGATTCTTTCGAACAGGGCGGCGGCGACCATGCCGCCAAAGGTCGCTCGGCCTTGGCCCCATCTCTCTGGAATATTCACTGTGTCTGAAGTGGCTTCACGCACGGCTGACATGGAATCATTGAAATTCATAAGCAATCCTTGATTGATTTTTCATGCGCTGGATTTGTATAAGGTCGGCCGGAAATCATCTGTTAGTTTTTGGTGATCAAGTATTTTTCAGCCAGATGCTTATCTAGAAACTCAACAATTCTTTGAGCGTATTCTTTGGGCTGCGCAGCATAGGCATGCGTATGTTTTGCCCCTGGCACTTGCCAAAGCTCCGTTTGCGTTCTGTGTTTCAAGGCTTGCCATAGCAGTTGCCCGTCTTTAATTGGGGTGAATTCATCGGCATCGCCATAAATCATTAACAGGCTTGGCTTGCCCACAAGATGTTCAGCCGCATTGATGGGGCGTAAATTACGCTCCCCGGCGGGATACACCAGTTTTGAAAGTTGTATGCCCAGTCTAGGGAGCGGGTAACGCGACCAGAAATGTAACAGCGTCGGAAAGGCGGATTCAAGAATCGCTGCTTTGAAAGGATGCTCAGGTTGTGCCATGGCACATACACTCATGGCCGCGCCCATGGAGGCGCCCAATACCGCCACGGGTAAATCCGGGTATTGGGCTTGCAAGGCTTGACCGGCGGCCAATACATCCAACGGATAGTCCATGGTGGTGGATGTGCTTTCACCAAAACCATTTAAATCAAATACCATCACATGGTAGCCCGCCTGCCGCAGCATTTCGGCATGCCCATGTTTCATCCAGAAGCCTTTGGCAATAACCCCCATGGGATGGGACATTAATACCGCGCCCTTGGCTGCTGACGTATGAGCTGAGGCTGACAGCGCAGCGATAGTCGCACCGGACGCGCTCTCGATACTCAAGCGTTGCCACTGGCCTTGATCAATGTTTTCCGGCCACTGCCATGGCCTTGAGAATCGTCCAAAGAACGGCTTTTTAAAGAGCCTGTAGGCAATGTTTTTCATATTGATAATCCCTTTGATGACTTGGGCCAGAGGCGTGATCGGTACACTAACCATTGACCCTCGCAGTCACCATGGGCAAAAATGACAAATAGCATGCGATTTTTTCGCCCGGTGAAAAAGGAAGAAAAAGTGAATGTCACCATCTTAATGGCCGACCAATGCTCGGCCACGAGTGTTGCTGCCGCCATGGAGTTTTTTGAAACCGCCAATGTACTGCATCACTATGCGGTCAAAAAAAACGCCCGCCACGACGACAGCAGCCCGTTGTTTAAGGTGGAAAGCGCCTCTGTTGATGGTCAGTTTGTGGCTTGCACCGGAGGGTTGAGGTTGACGCCCAATAAAAGTTTCGATGAGGTGCGCAACCCGCAGCTTATTATTGTGCCGGGCTTCATGTTCAATATCCTGGGGGTGCTGCCCAGCCTGAGCAAAATGATCCACTGGCTACAAGTGCAGCATCGGCAAGGCTGTTACATCGCCAATATGTGTACAGGCGCCTTTGTTAGCGCCCAGGCAGGGTTGTTAGAGGGTCGCTGTGCCACGACGCACTGGCTTTTTAGCGAGCAATTTGCGCAGCGCTTCCCGAATGTGAAATTGAAAATTGAGCGTACCGTTACCGATGACGGTCAAGTCATGTGTTCGGGCGGCTCCACCAGCGGTAGCGATTTGTTACTGCACCTGATCCGTAAATTTTCTTCCCCGCAATTGGCCGCCGAGTGCGCGAAGAAGCTACTGGTGGATGTTGCCGAACGCGATCAGACGCCTTATTCGTGTACCACATTCAAAAAAAATCACACCGATGCTAATGTTCTTAAGATTCAAATCTGGCTGGAAAGTCGAATTGCCAATAGCATAGTCATGGAGCAGGTGGCCGAAGAGTTTGGTTTGAGTATGCGTAATTTCATTCGCCGTTTTAAAGAGTCCACCGATCAAACGCCCATTGAGTACTTGCAAAACCTGCGCATAGAAAAAGCCAAGCATTTATTGGAAAGCAGCCAGGAGGCGTTTGAGCAGATCACCGTGCAAGTGGGTTATGCCGATGGCAATTCTTTCAGGCGCCTATTCAAACAGCGGGTAGGGCTGACCCCCAGCGCTTACCGCAAACGCTTTGAAAACGTGCGTCATTGATTGATGGCAAGGAAATGAAACGGCGGTTTTTCTCCACCAGGCCGATGGCCGGACTCCAGCGGGAGCCATGATTACCGGCGACTGAGCCCTAAGCGGCCTATTCGGTCCGGTAAAATGATGCGCCCGTTCGAACAGATGGAACCCGCTAATCCGCGCTGTTACCCTCGAGCGGATAAGCCTTTCAAGCGCCGGCCTCTGCCTTCGACTCAGGACTCTCCCGCACATGCATGCTCCCTTGGACTTCCGTCGGTACGGCTCCACCAGTGGACGCTTGGTCATCTATTTCCATGGCGCCCCCGGCGCGCCGGAGGAGGGCTCGATCTTTGATCGGTGCGGCCAGGAATATGGCCTCGAATTCATCTGCCTGGATCGTTTCGCCATCGATCCGTCCCTGGGGGCGGAGGCGTATTACCGCTGCCTGGCCCATGAGGTGCTGACCCTCGCCCAGGGCAAGGCCGTCGCGCTGGTTGGTTTCTCCATAGGCGCATTCATTGCCCTGCAAACCTGCCGCTACCTGGGCGACAGCGTTCGGGTCCTGCACCTGGTTTCGGCCGCTGCGCCCCTCGAGGCCGGCGATTTCATCGACGAGATGGCGGGGGGGAGGGTTTTTCAACTGGCCCGGCAACGTCCCGGGTTGTTCGTCCTGCTGTCGCGCTGGCAGCGCCTGCTGGCCTGGCTGGCTCCGGCGGGGTTGTTTCGCCTGCTGTTTGCCAGCGCCGCTGGTGGCGACCAGGCATTGGCCGCCGACCCTGAGTTCAAGGCCCGTATCACTGGGGTGCTGAAACGCTGCTTTGTCGAAAATGTCCGCGGCTATGAGCGGGACATCAACACCTATGTGCAGCCCTGGCAGGCCAGGCTTTCGACAAGTTCGATCGCTACCCATATCTAGCATGGCGCGGAGGACAATTGGTTGCCGCCGGCCATGGCCGATTACCTGAAGACGGCACTCCCCAATTGTGCCGGTTTCACTCTGCTGGAACGCCAGTCGCATTATTCGGCTCTGTATGAGGCGGCGCCGCGGATATGCAAGTCGTTGAACGATGCCTTTTGAATTGATCTTGGCCAAGTGCCGAGCCTAAAACCACCCGCCATCAGGCTGCTGGCGGGCTCTGCTCCCTCTTCAAGGATGAAGTCATGGAAAACCTGATTGCGCAGTTGGGCATGCTGTTCTTTATCTTTCTGGTGCTGGCCGCCTCGGTCGAGGTGATACTCGAGGTGTTTCGCGGTGTACTGGATGCGCTCGGCTTCACCTGGGCCCAAGGCAAGATGTCCCTCGGTGAGGCGCTCAGGTTCTCCAGCGAGTTTTCGCCCAACAGGGGCGAGCTGAACACCAAGCTCCAGGCGGTCAAGTCGGCCGCGGAGCAGGTCCCGGAAAAAGCCCAGGGCAAGCTGAACGCCCTTAACGCCCTAGGGGAAAAACTGCAGGCGGAATTGTCGCCGAGGGCCCTCGAACTCATCGCCGCCGAGCTCAATGCCCTGGCCGCGGCGGTCAAGAATGACATCGAGTCCAGCGAGCGCAGGCGGATCTTTATCCTGCGCCTGGCGGCCGCCCTGCTCGGTTGTGGGCTGGTCTACCTCGCGGACTTTTATGTCTTTCGCATGCTCGCCAATGCCCAGGAGGCCCAGGGCTTACTGGCCAGCGTGAATGGCCTGCAGGCGGAGTGGATCAATGTGCTGGTCGGCGGTCTGGCGGCTGCGGCGGGCAGCTCCTACTGGCACGACAAGCTCGACAAGGTCAGGGCGATAAAGGCCCTGATCAGCGAGAGCAAAAGCCTCTCCTCCTGACAAACCGATGGATATCTGTCGGCCAGGTTGGAACTCGCTGTTACAAGAACCGCTCTCAATTTCCTTGAGGCTGCGGTGTGTGAGCGTTGGGCGCTCCGCATGATTTCGATTAATCGTTTTGCCGTAGGAAACAGATGATGAAGGATATACCGCAGTCAGGCACATCCTTTACGGACGATGGGCGCTATCGACTGCTCATCGACGCGGTAACCGATTATGCGATCTATATGCTGGATCCCGAGGGGCTGGTGAGCAGCTGGAACCCCGGAGCCAAGCGTTTCAAGGGGTACGAAGAGGCTGAAATCCTCGGCCAGCATTTTTCCCGCTTCTACACCGCTGAAGACCGCGCGGCGGGGTTGCCGCAAAGAGCGTTGAATATCGCAGCCAGTCAAGGCAGGTTCGAGGGCGAAGGCTGGCGTGTGCGCAAGGGCGGTGAGCGGTTCTGGTCTCACATCGTGATCGACCCGATCCGTTCGGCCACGGGTGCGCTGCTAGGCTTTGCCAAAATTACCCGTGATCTGACCGAGCGCAGGCTTGCCGAGCAGTCGCTCAAGCAGAGCGAGGAGCAATTCAGGCTGCTGGTGCAGGGTGTGACAGATTATGCGCTGTACATGCTCGACCCGGCCGGCCGGATCACCAGTTGGAACCTGGGCGGGGAGCGGATCAAGGGCTATTTGCCGAGCGAGATTATCGGTCAGCATTTCTCGCTGTTCTACAGCGAAGAGGACCGTGAAAACGGCCAGCCGCAGCGTAGTTTGGACACCGCTGTTAGCGAGG
>DATDTH010000166.1:0-3101 GCA_035290985.1 Pseudomonas sp.
AGTGTGCTGTGCAGCGTGGCCAGGGCCACGCCGTGCCGCGCCTGCTGGGCGACCAGGGCCGGCTCGTCGGCCAGCTCGAGGCCGAGCGTCTGGCACAGCCGTTGCCATTCTTCGTCCTGCTGCCGCTGCTCGGCCTGGCCCTGTTGCAGTTGCCGCTGATGTTCCTCGAGATGGGCGGCCAGGGCCGCCAGCTCGGCGGCGAAGGCCTGGCCCTGGTTGGCCAGGTCTTCCAGGGCGCGGCGTTTGTCCGCCAGGGCCTGCTGCGTCGCGTCAGCATCCAGGGCCTGGTAGGCGGCGATCGCCGGGTGCTCGTGGGAACCGCAGAGCGGGCAGGCTTCCTCGGGCCGCAGCTGGGCACGGTGGGCCTCCAGCGCCTGGATGCGCTGCTCCTGCTTCAGCAGTTGTTCCTTGTCGGCGACCTGCTGCTTGAGGTCCTTGTAGGCCGTCCGCAGGTTGGCCAATTCGAGGGTCCGGGCCTGCTGCTGCGCGCCCTTGTCGGCCAGGGCCTGGCTCAGCTGCGCACTCTGCTCCGCCAGCTGCCGCCGGCTGCGACTCAACTGCTGCAGCCGCTCCAGAGCGTGCTGCTGGTCGGTCAGGCGCTGCCCCTGCAGACGCAACTCGGCCTCGGCCTGGCCGCCGAGCAAGGCGTCCAAATCGGCCTGCTGCGCGGTTTCGCCGGCCACGGCCGCGGCCCGGCGGCCCTGCTCGGCCGCCAGTGCCTGGGCCTGGGCCCGCACCTGGGCCGCCAAATCCTGCTCGGCCTGCTGCTCCAGCCGCTGCTGGCCGACTACGCTGGCGCATTCCTGGCCGAGCTGCCGGCGCGACTCGAACTGCTGGCGCCAGCCGCTGAGCCGCTCGCCCAGCAGGCTGTGCCGGGGATGTTCGGCCAGGTGGAGTTGCAGTTGGTGAAGCTGCTCGTCGAGCCGCTCAAGCTCGACCTGCTGCGCCTGGGCGATCTGCCGGCTCAGCTGGCGGGCCTGCCAATGCTGCTGGCCGAGCCGCAGCGCGGCCTGTTGCTGCTCGCCGACGGTCTGCGCCAGGTCCTGTTCGCTGCGCGCCACCACCTGCTCGCTGGCCTGCCAGTCGGCGTGCCAGGGTTGCAGGCGGCCGGCCGGCTCGCTGGCGGCCAGGCGTTCCAGTTGCGGCTGCGCCTCGGCCAGGGCCTGGCGGGCCTGCTCGGCCTGCAGCCGCGCCGCGCCCTGCTGCTGTTCGGCCTTGGCCAGGTCCTCGCACCACTGGCGCTGGGCCTGCAATTGACCGAGCCGGGCGCCCAGGGCCGCTTCCTCGGCCTGCCGCTCCAGCGCCTCGGCCTGCAGCGCCGCGCGCTGCTCGTCACTGAGCAGTTCGACACCGGCGGCCTGGGCCCGCAATTGGTCCAGAGCGATCTTCACCTCGCGGGTGTGCTCGAACACCCGCTGGGAAATCTGCCCGTAGATGTCGGTGCCGGTCAGTTCCTCGAGCAACTCGGCGCGCTGGTTGGCATTGGCCTCGAGAAAGGCGGCAAACCCACCCTGGGCCAACAGCATGGATTTGGTGAAGCGCTCGAAGTCCAGGCCGGTGAGGTTTTCCGTGAGTTTCAGCTTCTCGCCGAGCTTATGGCTGAGGATCTGCCCGGCGCCGCTGAGCGGGTCGATCCGCACCAGTTCGGCCTTGGGCGGCTGCAAGTCGCCGCTGGGCTTGTCCCGGGCCCGACGCTGGCTCCAGAAGGCCCGGTAGCCCTGGCCCTTGACCTCGAATTCGACCTCGGCCAGGCAATCGGCGGTGTGCCGGGTCATCAGTTCGTTGCTGCCCGACAGGCTGCTCATGCGCGGGGTGCGGTGATAGAGGGCCAGGCAGATGGCGTCCAGCAGGGTGGTCTTGCCGGCACCGGTGGGCCCGGTGATGGCGAACAGGCCGTTGTCCTTGAAGGGTTCGTTGCGAAAATCGATCTTCCATTCACCCTTGAGCGAGTTGAGGTTTTTCAGGCGCAGGCTGAGGATCTTCATGCCGGCTGCTCCTGCAGTTCGCCGAGTACCTGGCGGTACAGGCCCTGCAACCGATCCTGCAAGGCCGCATCCAGGGTCTCGCCGGCCAGGCGCTGGGCGAACACCTGCTCGGGGCTCAGCTCGTCCAGGGTTTCCCGGGCCGCGGCCTGCAGGCTGGTCGTGGCCGTACCGCGGGCGCGGCGGATACGCAGCACCTCCACCGGCAGGCCCTCGCACAGGGCGGCGATGCGCGGCTGCAGGTCGCTGAGGTAATCGTCGCCGCTGACCTGGATCTCCAGCCAGGCGGGGCACTGCAGCGTACCCTGCCCCGCCGCGTCGCCTATCGCCAGCTGCAGCTCGGCCAGCGACCCCGAGAGCGCCAGCAGCGGCTGGAAGCGCGGCACCGCCAGTGGCGTGATGCCAACCAGGCCCCGCTCGTCCAGCTCGACCAGCAGCACCTCCTTCTGCTGTCTGGCCTCATCGAAGCTCAGGGGAATCGGCGAGCCGCAGTAGCGGATATGTTCCAGCCCGCCGACCTTCTGCGGTTTGTGGATATGGCCCAGGGCGATATAGGCCGCCGGCGGAAAGGCGCTGGTGGGAAAGGCCTCCAGGGCGCCGACGTAGATCTCGCGCACCGACTCGCTGGCGCTGGCCCCGACCGTGGTCAGGTGGCCGGTGGCGATGATCGGCAGGCGGCCGCCCAGCTCGTCGCGGCGGGCCTCGGCCAGGCCGTGCAGAGCCTGGTAATGCCCATGGATCGCCGCCTGCAGGGACGCCTGCTTGTCCTGGGCGCTCTGCCCGGCCTGGCTGTGCAGCACATCCCGCGGGCGGATAAAGGGAATGGCGCAGAGCACGGCGCCGGGGCTGCCATCCTGGTTGCGCAACACCAGCACCTGATCGTCCAGTGCCTCGCAGACACCCGGAATCACCCGGGTATTCAGATGCGCCAGCAGGGTCCGGCTTTCGCCGAGCATGGCCACCGAATCGTGGTTGCCGCCCAGCACCACCAGCTCGGCACCGGTCTCGCGCAGGGCGACGATAAAGCCGTTGTACAGCTCGCGGGCATAGCTGGGCGGCGCGCCGGTGTCGAACAGATCGCCGGCGATGATCAGCGCGTCCACCCCCTGGGCCAGCACC
>DATDTH010000167.1:0-16951 GCA_035290985.1 Pseudomonas sp.
GTTACCGCAATATGACGCCGCCGGCCGGTCACTGGCGCCGCTCGCCAAGACCCTGAACGTGAAGATCCCCGCCGGAGTCGGCGATGGCGAGCGCATTCGTCTGAAGGGGCAGGGTGCGCCGGGGCTTGGCGGGGCGGCCAGTGGCGATCTCTACCTGATCATCCGCCTGGTGCCCCATCCGCTCTTCGATGTGGAAGGCCATAACCTGATCATCACCGTACCCCTGGCACCCTGGGAGGCGGCGCTGGGGGCCAGGATCACGGTGCCCACCCTGAACGGCAGGATCAACCTGAGCGTTCCGCCCAACAGCCAGAGCGGTCAGCGGCTGCGCATCAAGGGCAAGGGGCTGGTCAACAGGCTGGGCGACCGTGGCGACCTGCATGCCCTGTTCAAAGTCGTCATGCCGAGCCGACACGACGAGCCGACCCGCCGGCTCTGGGAGCAATTGGCCGAACAGGCGGCCTTCGATCCGCGCGCCGAGTGGAGTAGCCGAGCATGAGCCCTATCCTGCAATTGAGCCTCGAGGAGTTCTGCCAATCGGCCGAGCTGCCCGTCGAGTACCTGTTCGAGATAGTCGAGCACGGCATCATCGAACCCCGCGGCCCGGACCCGCAAAGCTGGCGCTTCGATACCCGGGCTCTGTTGATCGCCCGGCGCGCGACCCGGCTGCGGCGTGACCTGGACCTCGAGTGGTCGGGCATCGCCCTGGCCCTGGAGCTGCTCGATGAACTGGACCAGTTGCGCCGGGAAAACCGCCGGCTCAGGCAGCGTCTCGGGCGCTTTCAGCTGGAGTAGGCCGCCTCGGGCGCGGAGTTTTTACGCGATTGCCATGCTTGCTCGCCGAACCGCAAGACCGACAAACGAGTGGCCAAACAGGCCGCTAGGGCTTCGGCTGGCCCCGGTCTTCACAGACCAGCATGTCGTGGCGATGGCGGTGCAGTGACGAGTAGGGCCAGTCCTCGGCCCGGTCGACATAGCCATGCTTGACCGGGTTGGCATGGATATAGTCGATATGCAGCAGCAGGTCCTGCTGGTCGACGATCGTGTGCTGCCAGTGGCGCTGCTGCCAGATGCCGCGTTCGCGGGTGAGGCGCCGGGACAGGCGCACCGCCGCGGCGGGCGCGAGTGCATGGGCGAAGTCGCGCTTGATCAGGCTCCAGCGCAGGCGGTAATCCGGGTCCTGTTCCGGCAGGCGCCAGATGGCGTGCAGGTGATCGGGCAGTACGACCATTGCGACTATGTCGAAGGGGTGCAGCGCCTTGGTCCGGCGCAAGGCCGCGCGCAACAGCTCGATATGATCCACCAGGGTGGTGGCCGAGCGGTCCAGCAGCTTGACCGTGAAGAAATGCATGCCCTCAGGCACGAAAGCGGGTTCGTTGCGCATCACTCACCATCCATGGTGAACGGGCTATTGCCAGCAGTGTAGGCGGTCCGTAGCCAAACCGTGGCAGGCCGACGGAGCGCGTTGCGGCGATCGCCAAAGGCCTGTGGCCTGGCGGGTTCGGCGTGCGTCTATCCAGTTGCTAAGCTAGCTACTTAATTATGCGGGGGTGGGCGTGCCCCTCGACACCCGCGGCAGATCTGGAACCCCTCCCATGCGTAGAGCCTCTCATCACGAGTTGCGCACGGCCTTTCGTGCCTTGCTCGACTCGACTTCCTGTTATCACACCGCGTCGGTGTTCGATCCGATGTCGGCGCGTATCGCCGCGGACCTCGGGTTCGAGGTCGGCATTCTCGGCGGTTCGGTGGCCTCACTGCAGGTGCTGGCCGCGCCGGATTTCGCCCTGATTACCCTCAGTGAATTCGTCGAGCAGGCCGTGCGCATCGGCCGGGTGAGCCGGTTGCCGGTCATCGCCGACGCCGACCATGGCTATGGCAATGCCTTGAATGTGATGCGCACCGTGGTCGAGCTGGAGCGCGCCGGCATCGCCGCGCTGACGATCGAGGACACCCTGCTGCCGGCCAAATTCGGTCACAAGTCCACCGACCTGATTCCGGTGGACGAGGGGGTCGGCAAGATTCGCGCGGCGCTGGAGGCGCGGGTCGATCCGGACCTGTGCATCATCGCCCGCACCCATGCCGCCATGCTGAGCGTGGACGAGGTGATCCACCGCACCGGGGCCTACCAGGCCGCCGGGGCCGATGCCATCTGCATGGTCGGTATCCGCGATTTCGAGCACCTGGAGCTGATCGCCGCACACCTGAGCGTGCCGCTGATGCTGGTCACCTACGGCAACCCCGAATTGCGCGACAACCCGCGCCTGGCCAGCCTCGGTGTGCGCATCGTGGTCAATGGGCATGCCGCCTACTTCGCGGCGATCAAGGCGACCTACGACTGCCTGCGGGAAGAGCGGCAGATCGGCGCCTCGGAGCTGAGCGCTTCGGAGCTGTCGACCAAGTACTCCACCGCCGAGGAGTACCTGGTCTGGGCCCGAGACTATATGGAAGTGAAGGAATAACCCGTGCCGTCGCGCTATTCGGTGATGCTGGCCCGCTGCACCAGTGCCTGCAGGGAGCCATCGTTCTGCATGGCCCGCAGGCTGGCATCGAAGCGCGCCAGCAGCGCCTGGCGCTTGGCGCTCTTGGCGAACACCAGGTAGGTGGGGTTGACGCTCAGCGGCGTGGCCAGCGGGATCAGGGTTTCCAGGTGCGGGTGCCGCAGCAGCCGTTGCCCCGACTGTTCGATGGCGATCACCGCGTCCAGGCGTCCTGAGGCCAGCTTCTTGAAATTGGACTCATCGGAGGTGTTGTCCTGGCGCCGGATCCGGCCGTCCCGCACCGCCTGGTCGAATGCCTCGCTGTAGCTCCAGCCGCGAATGACGCCGACGTCCTTGCCGTTCAGGTCCTCGATGCCCTGGAAGGCGAACGCCTTGTCCCGGTGCACATAGACGATGAGTTTCTCCTCGAACAGTGGCGCCGAGTAGTCGAAGCGTTTCAGGCGTTCGGTGTTCTTGTAGATGCCGCCGATAGCCGCGGCTCCACTCTCGCCCAGCAGCAGGGCCCGTTTCCAGGGCACCGCGCGGATCTCGACCGGTTCGCCCGCGCGCTTGAAGATCGCCTGCAACATCAGCGGGTAGAGCCCCCTGGGCTTGCCGTCCAGCTCGTACATAAAGGGCGGATTGGCATTGTCGAGCACGATCAGGGTATCGGCCTTGGCCCAGGTCGCGCTCAGACCGAGCGCTATGGCCAACAGCAGGCGCGGGATGGTCATGGTCCGTGAGACTCCAGGCAAGCAGCGGCAGCGGTATGCTTTCAGCATAACCGCTCCGGGGCTGTTGCGAAGGGGCGTGGTCCTTGCAAAAACGCGGTCTATTGTCCATATCTGTTCTATCCACAGAGGGGGGCGCGCCATGGCCAGCGGCTGGGCAAACGACGGGGCGGTGCAAGAGCAGATCGACAGCAGCATCGAGGACGCCATCCAGCGTGCCCGCAACCAGCTGCCCCGCGGCGAAAGCCTGCGGGACTGCGAGGAATGCGCCGCGCCCATCCCCGAGGCGCGGCGCCAGGCTGTCCCCGGCGTGCGCCTGTGCATCGCCTGCCAGACCGAACAGGACAAACAGCAGCAGACGGCTGGCGGCTATAACCGCCGCGGCAGCAAGGACAGCCAGTTGCGCTAGGCAGGGAGCAATGATCGGAGCGGTCCATGACCGCGAAATTGGCGATGCGAGACGGGCGTCCAGACGGGCGTCCAGCAAGTAGGGTGTACTCGCCGAAGGCAGTACACCACAGCTCTTGTAGGGAGGGTGGGGCCGCCTAGGTGAAACCCGCGGTTTTACAGCACCGTGGTGCTTCGGCCCGCTGCCATCGCGCCCGCCCCGGGCTCCGCTATTGTCGGGTTACGCCGCGCGGCGGGTGCGGCGTGGTTTGCCGGGCCGGCTTTCAGCATGGGTATCGCTGCGCTCAGCCTAGGCGGCCCCACCCATCCTACAAAATGCACCGCTGCCCCTACACAATAAATTCGATCGCCCGAGGTTCTCGCTGCGCAATTGCCTTAAAAAAGAAAATAGCGCTGGGCCATCGGCAGCACCTCGGCCGGTTCGCACCAGAGCAATTGGCCGTCGGCCTTGACCTGGTAGTTCTGCGGGTCGACCTCGATGGTCGGCAGGTAATCGTTGTGGATCAGGTCGGTCTTCTTCACCTCGCGGCAACCCTTGACCACCGCGATGCGTTTCTTCAGGCCCAGCTGTTCCGGCAGCCCGGCGGCCAGTGCCGCCTGGCTGATAAAGGTCAGGCTGGTGGCGTGCAGGCTGCCGCCGTAGCTGGCGAACATCGGCCGGTAGTGCACCGGTTGGGGCGTGGGGATAGAGGCGTTGGCGTCACCCATCAGGCTGGCGGCGATGGCCCCGCCCTTGAGGATCAGGCTGGGTTTGACCCCGAAGAAGGCTGGGCGCCAGAGCACCAGGTCGGCCCACTTGCCCACTTCGATGGAGCCGACTTCGTGGCTGATGCCATGGGTGATTGCCGGGTTGATGGTGTATTTGGCGATGTAGCGCTTGATCCGGAAGTTGTCGTTGTCGGCACCGTCGCCGGGCAGGGCGCCACGCTGCTTCTTCATCTTGTCGGCGGTCTGCCAGGTGCGGGTGATCACCTCGCCGACCCGGCCCATGGCCTGGCTGTCGGAGCTGATCATGGAAAAAGCCCCGAGGTCATGCAGGATGTCCTCGGCGGCGATGGTCTCGCGGCGAATGCGCGATTCGGCGAAGGCCACGTCCTCGGCGATGCTCGGGTCCAGGTGATGGCAGACCATCAGCATGTCCAGGTGCTCGTCGATGGTGTTCTTGGTGAAGGGCCGGGTCGGGTTGGTCGAGCTGGGCAGCACGTTGGCCAGGCCGCAGGCCTTGATGATATCCGGGGCATGACCGCCGCCGGCGCCTTCGGTGTGGTAGGTGTGGATGGTGCGACCCTTGAACGCGGCCAGGGTGGTTTCGACGAAGCCGGATTCGTTGAGGGTGTCGGTGTGGATCGCCACCTGCACGTCGAACTGGTCGGCCACGCTCAGGCAGTTGTCGATGGCCGCCGGGGTGGTGCCCCAGTCTTCGTGCAGCTTCAGGCCGATGGCACCGGCCTTGACCTGCTCGATCAAGGGCTCGGGCAGCGAGGCATTGCCCTTGCCGGTAAAGCCCAGGTTCATCGGGAAGGCGTCGGCGGCCTGCAGCATGCGCGCCAGGTGCCAGGGCCCGGGCGTGCAGGTGGTGGCGTTGGTGCCGGTGGCCGGACCGGTGCCGCCGCCGATCATGGTGGTCACCCCGCTCATCAGCGCCTCTTCGATCTGCTGCGGGCAGATAAAGTGGATATGGGTGTCGATGCCGCCCGCGGTCAGGAGCATGCCTTCGCCGGCTATGACCTCGGTGCTGGCGCCTATGGCAATGGTCACCCCGGGCTGGATATCCGGGTTGCCGGCCTTGCCGATGGCTTGGATGCGCCCGTCCTTGAGGCCGACGTCGGCCTTGACTATGCCCCAGTGGTCGATGATCAGCGCGTTGGTGATCAGCGTATCGACCACGTCCGCGGCGCACAGCTGGCCCTGGCCCATGCCGTCGCGTATGACCTTGCCGCCGCCGAACTTCACTTCCTCGCCGTAGACGGTGAAGTCCTGTTCCACCTCGAGCCACAGTTCGGTATCGGCCAGGCGCACCTTGTCGCCGAGGGTGGGGCCGAACATGTCGGCGTAGGCTTGCCGGCTGATCTTCATACTCGTTCCTCGTAATCAGGCTTCAAGCTACAAGCTTCAAGCCGCAAGTTGGATGCGGCAGCCGGGCTGCGTTCTTGCAGCTGATGGCTTGCCGCTTGTGGCTGCGCTTCAGAGGTCGCCCATCACCCGTCCGGCGAAGCCGAACACCCGGCGGTGGCCGGCCAGCTCGACCAGCTCGACTTCGCGGGACTGGCCTGGCTCGAAGCGCACGGCGGTGCCGGCGGCGATATTCAGGCGCATACCGCGGGTACATGCGCGGTCGAAGAGCAGCGCATCGTTGGTTTCGAAGAAATGGTAGTGGGAGCCGACCTGGATCGGCCGGTCGCCGCTGTTCGAGACGCTCAGGCGCAGGGTGCGGCGGCCGGCGTTGAGTTCGATCTCGCCGGGCTGGATGCGGTATTCGCCAGGGATCATGGGGGCTCCTTTCAGTCGCAGCTATAAGCTTCAAGCTGCAAGTTAGAAGCGGAGCCGGGCTGCTTACTTGCAGCTTATGGCTTGCCGCTGGTGGCTGCTTTTAAGCGATCGGTTGGTGGACGGTGACAAGCTTGGTGCCGTCGGGAAAGGTGGCTTCCACCTGGATCTCCGGGATCATCTCCGGGATGCCCTCCATCACCTGCTCGCGGGACAGCAGGGTGGTGCCGAAATGCATCAGCTCGGCGACGGTCCGGCCGTCGCGGGCGCCTTCCAGCAGCGCCGCGGAAATATAGGCCATGGCTTCCGGGTAGTTGAGTTTCACCCCGCGGGCCAGGCGACGCTCGGCCACCAGGCCGGCGGTGAAGATCAACAGCTTGTCTTTTTCGCGGGGTGTCAGGTCCATCAGGTGCTCCAGATTCGCGGGGGAACAGCGCTGCGTTCCAGCAGGGCCGGGCGCAGCAGGCGCCAGAGGTCGATCAGCCAGGCGCGGGCATCCAGCGCCTCGCGGGCCAGGCAGCGCGCGACTATCAGGCCGGGCAGCTGGCTCAGGTCGCCGCGCACCCGGGAAGGCATGGCGCGGCAGCGTTCCAGCAATTCTGCCTGGATTTCGCCGGTCAATAACAGGCTGGCGAAGACCGGAAAACCGTCCAGGCCGATGGGCGAGTCGAGCAGGCCGTCATTGCCGGCGATGCGCTGGCGTTCGTGCCAGAGCAGGCGACCGTCGCGGCGGATGTCCAGGCGGGCCTGGAAGTGGCCCTGGTCGAAGCGCTCGCCGCTGGCCGGGCGGCCGAGGGCGACCATGTCCCAGTACAGCAACCGGGCGTCGCCCTCCAGTTCGATGGCCGTGCTCAGCTCGGCCTGGGCGCCGGAGTAGAGGATTGTCTCCTGGGGCAGCCATTCCAGGGTGGCACCGGCGGCGACGCGCAGGTCTAGGTGCTGGAAGGCCGGTGTGCCGGCCCGGTACCACTTGGCCGCCCCCGGGCTGGTCAACTGGGCCCAGGCCCGTTCGCCGACCTGGGCGCGGATGTCCAGGCGATCGCCGCCGGCGATGCCGCCCGGCGGGTGGACGATGATGTGCTGGCAGACCTCGGGGCCTTCGGCGTAGAGGTGCTTCTGCACCCGCAGCGGACCCTGGTGCCGGCGCAGGGTCGGCCGCGTGCTGTCGCCGAAGCGGCCGTAGGCCAGCTCAAGCTCGGCGTGCCAGGCCGGCGTAAACGCCGTAGCCGTAAGCGCTAAGCCACCAGCCGCAAACTGCGGCTCGCTAGCCGCTTTCAGCTTATGGCTTGTGGCTGCCCCACTCATATCGTCACCAGGCCACGCACGCCTTCGGCTTCCATGGTTTCGCCGCGGCCCTGCTGAACGATCTCGCCGCGGGACATCACCAGGTACTGGTCGGCCAGTTCGGCGGCGAAATCGTAGAACTGTTCCACCAGCAGGATGGCCATGTCGCCGCGGGCGGCGAGCTTCTGGATCACCACGCCGATCTCCTTGATCACCGAGGGCTGGATGCCTTCGGTGGGTTCGTCGAGGATCAGCAGGCGCGGCCGGCTGGCCAGGGCCCGGCCGATGGCCAGCTGTTGTTGCTGGCCGCCGGACAGATCGCCGCCGCGGCGGTTCTTCATCTGCAGCAGCACCGGGAACAACTCGTAGATAAAGGCCGGCACGGCCTTGGCTTCCTTCGCGCCAAAACGGGAAAGCCCCATCAGCAGATTCTCTTCGACTGTGAGTCGAGGGAAAATTTCGCGGCCCTGGGGCACATAGGCGATGCCGGCCTGCACGCGCTGGTGGGGTTTCAGGCCCGTGATGGCCTGGCCCTCCCACTGCACCGCGCCACTCTTGACCGGCAGCAGGCCCATCAGGCACTTGAGCAGGGTGGTCTTGCCCACGCCGTTGCGCCCGAGCAGGCAGGTGACCTCACCGACCTTGGCCTCGAAGGACAGGCCGCGCAGGATATGGCTGCCGCCGTAGAACTGGTTGAGCGTGTCGACTTGCAGCATCTGTTTACCTCTGATCGTCTGCTTGCAGCTTGCAGCTTGCAGCTTGCAGCTTATGACTGGGCGCTTTAGCGCCCCAAATACACCTCGATCACCCGTTCGTCCGCCTGCACCTCGGCCAGCGCGCCTTCGGCCAGCACGCTGCCCTGGTGCAGCACGGTGACATGGTCGGCGATGGCGCCGACGAAGCCCATGTCGTGCTCGACCACCATCAGCGAGTGTTTGCCGGCCAGGCCCTTGAACAGCTCGGCGGTGAACTCGGTCTCGGCGTCGGTCATGCCAGCGACCGGCTCGTCCAGCAGCAGCAACTGCGGCTCCTGCACCAGCAGCATGCCGATCTCCAGGAACTGCTTCTGGCCGTGGGACAGCAACCCCGCCGGCCGCCGGGCGGCGCCTTCCAGCTTGATGGTGTCCAGCACTTCGTCGATGCGCCCACGCTGCTCGCCGCTGAGGCGGGCGCGCAGGCTGGCCCACACCGACTTGTCGGTCTTCTGCGCCAGCTCGAGGTTCTCGAATACCGTCAGGGCCTCGAACACCGTGGGTTTCTGGAACTTGCGGCCAATACCGGCCTGGGCGATCTCGACCTCGCTCATCTGGGTCAGGTCGAGGGTTTCGCCGAACCAGGCGCTGCCGGCGTTCGGCCGGGTCTTGCCGGTGATCACGTCCATCAAGGTGGTCTTGCCGGCGCCGTTGGGGCCAATGATGCAGCGCAGTTCGCCGGCCTTGATATAGAGGTTCAGCGCGTTCAGCGCCTTGAAGCCATCGAAGCTGACGCTGATGTCCTCGAGGGTCAGGATGGTGCCGTGGCGCAGGTCCAGCTTCTTTTCCGCGCGGTGGCCCAGGCCGCTGGACTCGCCACTGGCGCCGGCGTCGCGGCTCGGGTCGGGCATCAATTCGGGGGTGGCGAAGGCTTTCATTGCTCATGCTCCTTGCGCAGCAGGCCGATCACGCCCTTGGGCAGGTAGAGCGTCACGCCGATAAACAGGGCACCGAGGAAAAACAGCCAGTATTCGGGGAAGGCCAGGGTGAACCAGCTCTTCATGCCGTTGACCAGGCCGGCGCCGAGCAGCGGACCGATCAGGCTGCCGCGCCCGCCCAGGGCGACCCAGACCGCGGCCTCGATGGAGTTGGTCGGCGACATCTCGCTGGGGTTGATGATGCCGACCTGGGGCACGTAGAGCGCGCCGGCCAGGCCGCAGAGCACCGCGGACAGGGTCCAGACGAACAGCTTGAAGCCGCGCGGGTCGTAGCCGCAGAACATCAGGCGGTTCTCCGCGTCGCGCAGGGCAGTCAGCACCCGGCCGAACTTGCTGCGGGCCAGCCGCCAGCCGAGGAACAGGCTGGCGCAGAGCAGCGCGACCGTGGCCAGGAACAGCACCGCCCGGGTGCCCGGCGCGGTAATGCCGAAGCCGAGCAGGGTGCGGAAATCGGTGAAGCCGTTGTTGCCGCCGAAGCCGGTTTCATTGCGAAAGAACAGCAGCATGCCGGCGAAGGTCAGGGCCTGGGTCATGATCGAGAAATACACGCCCTTGATCCGCGAGCGGAAGGCGAAGAAGCCGAAGACGAACGCCAGGCTGCCGGGCACCAGCACCACCAGGCACAGGGCCCAGAGGAAGTGCTGGGTGCCGGCCCAGTACCAGGGCAGTTCGCTCCAGGACAGAAAGGTCATAAAGGCCGGCAGCGCGTCGCCCGAGGCCTGGCGCATCAGGTACATGCCCATGGCATAGCCGCCCAGGGCGAAGAACAGGCCGTGGCCCAGGGACAGCAGCCCGGCGTAGCCCCAGACCAGGTCCAGGGCCAGGGCGACTATGGCGTAGCAGAGGATCTTGCCCACCAGGGTCAGGGTATAGGCCGAGACGTGCAGGCCATGGCCGGCCGGCAGCAGATGCAGCAGCGGCAGCGCCAGCAGCAGGACGAGCACGATCGCGCCGACGGCGAGGCTGAGGGTCGGGCCGGCTTTGCGCGTGGCCCTGAGCAGCAATGGCTGATTCAATCGATCACCCGTCCTTTCAGTGCGAAGAGGCCCTGGGGGCGCTTCTGGATAAACAGGATGATCAGCGCGAGGATCAGGATCTTGCCCAGCACGGCGCCGATCTGCGGCTCGAGTATCTTGTTGGCGATCCCCAGGCCGAAGGCGGCGAATACGCTGCCGGCCAACTGGCCGACGCCGCCGAGTACCACCACCAGGAAGGAGTCGATGATGTAGCTCTGGCCCAGGTCCGGGCCGACATTGCCGATCTGGCTCAGGGCTACGCCGCCGAGACCGGCGATGCCCGAGCCGAGGCCGAAGGCGAGCATGTCCACCCGCCCGGTGGGCACGCCGCAGCAGGCGGCCATGTTGCGGTTCTGGGTCACGGCGCGCAGGTTCAGGCCCAGGCGGGTGCGGTTCAGCAGCAGCCAGGTCAGGACCAGCACGAACAGGGCGAAGGCGATGATCACCAGGCGGTTATAGGGCAGCACCAGGTTCGGCAACACCTGGAAGCCGCCGGACAGCCAGGCCGGGTTGGCCACCTCGACGTTCTGCGCGCCGAACAGCATGCGCACCAGCTGGATCAGCACCAGGCTGATGCCCCAGGTGGCCAGCAGGGTTTCCAGCGGGCGGCCATAGAGGTGGCGGATCACCGTGCGTTCCAGGCTCATGCCGATCAGCGCGGTGACGAAGAAGGCCACCGGCAGCGCCACCAGCGGGTAGAGCGCCAGGGCCTCGGGGGCATGGCGCTGGAACAGCAGCTGGACCATATAGGTGGCGTAGGCGCCGAGCATCAGCATCTCGCCATGGGCCATGTTGATCACGCCCAGCAGGCCGAAGGTGATGGCCAGCCCCAGGGCCGTCAGCAGCAGGATCGAGCCCAGGCTCATGCCGCTGAAGGCCTGACCGAGCAGCTCGCCCAGCAGCAGGCGGCGCTTGACCTGGGCCAGGCTGGTTTCGGCGGCGGTGCGCACGCCGGCATCGCGTTCCACGCCGGGGGCCAGCAGGGCCTCCAGGCGGGTGCGGGCCAGCGGCTCGCCGGTGTCGCCGAGCAGGCGCACGGCCGCGAGGCGGATCCCTGGGTCGGCATCCACCAGTTGCAGGTTGGCCAGGGCCAGGGACAGGGCGCCACGCACCTCGTCGTCCTCTTCGCCGGCCACCCGCTGGTTGAGCAGGGCGAGCTGGGCCGGCTTGGCGCTTTTCTGCAGCAGCTGGGCGGCGGCCAGGCGCAGCGCGGGATCCTCGGCGAGTAACTGATGGCTGGCCAGGGTGGTGTTGAGCAGGCCGCGCAGGCGGTTGTTCAGGCGCAGTTTTTTCGGCGGGCTGGCGGGCACGGCCTCGCCTTCGGCGGCGACGAACTGGCCCTGGCTGTCGATAAAGGCGGTCTTGCCGCTGTCGCTGGCCAGGCGCCCAGTTTGCAGGGCATCGAGCAGCGGCACGCGTGCGGGATCGGGCTGGGCGGACCAGCGTTCGAGCAGCTTGGCTTGTTGCGCGGGCGTGGCACCGACGAAGTCGCGGGCATCGCCGGCACTGGCCGTCACGGGCAGCAGGAGCGCCAGTGACAGGAAAAGTCGGTAGAGGGCAGTGGGCATGGAAAAGTCCTTTTGGGGCACACCGGTAATGGCCTGCGCCCTGGGGAGCGAAGGCGGGGAGCCGGTGCCGGGCACCCTCTCCCCCAGCCCCTCCCCCAAGGACGGGGGAGGGGAGCAGCACACCTTAGTTGCTCTTCACCGCATGGTCCGGCTTCTTGTCGTTGCCGGGGATATAGGGGCTCCAGGGCTGGGCGCGCAGCGGGCCTTCGGTCTGCCAGACCACCGAGAACTGCCCGTCGTCCTGGACTTCGCCGATCATCACCGGCTTGTGCAGGTGGTGGTTGGTCTTGTCCATGGTCAGGGTGTAGCCGCTGGGGGCGGCGAAGGTCTGGCCGGCCATGGCTTCGCGCACCTTGTCGACCTCGGTGGACTTGGCCTTTTCGACGGCCTGGGCCCACATATTGATGCCGACGTAGGTGGCTTCCATCGGGTCGTTGGTCACCGCCTTGTCCGCGCCCGGCAGGCC
This sequence comes from Pseudomonas sp., assembly GCA_035290985.1. GTDB lineage: Bacteria > Pseudomonadota > Gammaproteobacteria > Pseudomonadales > Pseudomonadaceae > Aquipseudomonas. The sequence continues at coordinate 12,128 of DATDTH010000167.1, forward strand.
CTTGGCCTTGGCGTAGGCCTTCCACTTGGCGACGAACTCGGTGTTGACCGGGTTCTCCACGGACTGGAAGTAGTTCCAGGCGGCCAGCTGGCCGACCAGGGGTTTGGTGTCGATGCCGCGCAGTTCTTCCTCGCCCACCGAGAAGGCCACCACCGCCACATCCGTGGCCTCGATGCCCTGGTTGGCCAGTTCCTTGTAGAAGGGCACGTTGGAGTCGCCGTTGACCGTGGAGATCACCGCGGTCTTGCCTCCGGCGGAGAACTTCTTGATGTTGGCGACTATGGTCTGGTAATCGCTGTGGCCGAAGGGGGTGTAGACCTCTTCGATGTCCTTGTCCGCCACGCCCTTGCTGTGCAGGAAGGAGCGCAGGATCTTGTTGGTGGTGCGCGGGTAGACGTAGTCGGTGCCGAGCAGGAAGTAGCGCTTGGCGGCGCCGCCGTCTTCGCTCATCAGGTACTCGACAGCCGGGATGGCCTGCTGGTTCGGCGCCGCGCCGGTGTAGAAGACGTTGGGCGAGAGCTCCTCGCCTTCGTATTGCACCGGGTAGAACAGCAGGCCGTTCAGTTCCTCGAAGACCGGCAATACGGATTTGCGCGAGACCGAGGTCCAGCAACCGAATACCACATCGACCTTGTCCTGGGTCAGCAGTTGACGGCCTTTCTCGGCGAACAGCGGCCAGTTGGAGGCAGGGTCGACCACCACCGCTTCCAACTGTTTGCCCATCACGCCGCCTTTGGCGTTGATCTCATCGATGGTCATCAACGCCATGTCTTTGAGCGACGTCTCGGAAATCGCCATGGTGCCGGACAACGAATGCAGGATGCCGACCTTGATGGTTTCGGCCGCTTGCAGGCTGTACGGGAACAGACCGCTGAGCAGCAGGGCGCTGGCGGCCAACGTGGACTTCAGAAGGGGACGGCGTTTCATGGGACGGGCTCCTGGGGCTTTCCATGCACAACGTTAGGGGGTGGACCCGAAGGTCGTCGCTCCTATCGCAGTATCCGTGCCAGGCGCCGCAAGAGGCTGTTTCTATTGATTTTTAACGGTTTTTGCGGGGCTTTTCAGGGGCCGATGGTGCGCCAATCCGGTGCATTCGACCTGCTCGCGGGCAGGCGAAACCCTGATATGCGCCCATATGGGGCATGCGCTGGCCGGGGGTGTCGCGAAGGGATGATTTAGCCTCAGGCCGGCAGTGCCAGGTAGTTGCGCACCCCGGTGAAGATGATCTGCGCGGCCAGGGCGCAGACGAACAGGCCCATCAGGCGGCTGACGATCTGCAGGCCCTGGTCGCCGAGCAGGCGTTCGAACTGGTTGGACAGGTAGAGCACCACGCCGACGGTCAGGCTGGCCAGGGCGATGCCGAGTATCGCCAGCAGCTTGTCGTCCCAGTGCGGCTGGCTGGCGCCCATCAGCAGCAGCGCGCCAATGGTGCCGGGGCCGACCGTCAGCGGAATGGTCAGCGGCACTATGGTCACGTCCTGCTGCAGGTTGTCGCTCTGCACCGCCGGTTTGCCCTGGGCCATGCCGAGGGCCGAGATGAATAGCACGCTGCCGGCGCCGATGCGGAAGGCATCGATGGTGATGCCGAACAGCACGAAGATATGATTGCCGAACAGGTAGAGCAACACGCTGGCGATCAGCACCCCGAGGGCGACTTTCCAGGCCAGGCGCTTGCGTTCCTTGACCGTGTAGCCGCGGGTCAGGCTGATGAAGCAGGACAGCACGAAGAACGGGCTGTAGAGCACCAGCAATTTCAGATACAGGCTAAATAACTCGGATGGCATGGGTGGGGCTCGTGGTGGGAGGGGCAAGCACCGAAGACGGATGCGCACCCGCATAGGTCCCGCGCATAGGTCCCGCATAGGTCCCGCATAGGTTCGCGAATTCGCGGGTTCCTCCCGCCCTACAAAACCGTCCAGCAATCATTGAATGCCTGCGCGCATCATTCAAGACGACAGCACATCGCGGCTTCTGCGCTGTTCACGTTCGGCGACCCAGTGTTCGATCAGCTCGCGTAGTTGCGACAGCTCCACCGGCTTGGCCATATGTCCGTCCATGCCCACCAGGCGGGCGCGTTCCTTGTGCTCGGCCAGAATATGGGCGGTGAGGGCCACCACCGGGGTGCGGTGGCGCTGCTCCGCCCGCTCCCAGGCACGCAACTGCTCGGTGGCGGAGAAACCGTCGAGCACCGGCATTTCGCAATCCATCAGCACCAGGTCGTACTGCTGGTTTTTCATCGCGGCCAGGGCTTCCTCACCGTTGCTGGCGGTGTCCGGTTGCAGGTTGAGCTTGCCGAGCATCCCGCGGATCACCTTGGTGGAGATGCTGTTGTCCTCGGCGACCAGGATGCGGAAATCGCTGGGCACGCTCAGCGGGGGGCTGAGCGAGGCGTGGCTCGCATAGCTGGAGATGCCGTTCTTGCGCTGGGACAGCTCGTCGGCCAGGGTGGTCTTGAGGGTGTAGCCGGCCACCGGCTTGGCCAGGATGCGCTTGATCCCGGCATTGCGCGCGATGATCTTGCTCGGCGCGTTGCTGATGCCGGTGAGCATGATGATCAGGATGTCGTGGTTGAGGCTGGGGTCTTCCTTGATCTTGGCCGCCAGCTGCATGCCGGTCATGCCGGGCATGTCCTGGTCCAGCAGCACTGCATCGAAGTACTCGCGCAGGTGCGCCTTGGTGCGCAGCAGGGCCAGGGCTTCCTTGCCCGAGGGAACGGCGCTGACGCTCAGGCCCCAGGCCGTGCACTGCTGCACCAACACCTTGCGGCAGGTGTCGTTGTCGTCCACCACCAGCAGGCGGGCGCCCTGCAGCGGGCCGTCGAGGTCGCCGGTGGGGGATTTCAGGCGCTCGGCTTCCAGGGGCAGGCTCAGCCACAGGGTGCTGCCCTGGTTGCCGCCGCTCTGGATGCCGAATTCGCCGCCCATGAGGCGCACCAACTGGCGAGCGATGATCAGGCCCAGGCGCCCGCCGAGCTTGGTCGCGGCGAGAAAATCCTTGCTGTGCAGTTCGGCGTTGAGCAGGGCGTCGCGCTCGCTGGGCTCCAGCGGCCGGCCGCTGTCCTGCACGGCGATGCGCAGGCGCGGGCTGCTGCCAGTGGTGTCCAGGGCCGCCACCAGGAGGATCTCGCCTTCGGTGGTCTGCTTGAAGGCATTGTCCAGCAGGCTCAGCAGGGTCTGGCGCAGGCGCGTGGGATCGCCGCTGATGACCCGCGGCACCTGGGGCTGCATGAAATTGATCAACTCGACCTTCTGCTGCTCGGCCTTGGCGCGGAAGATGTCCAGGCAATCGTCGATCAGGGCGTTGAGGTCGAACTGCACATCGTCCAGCTCGATCTGCCCCGATTCCAGCTTGGAGATGTCGAGGATCTCGTTGATCAGGGTCAGCAGCTCGTTGCCGGCGCTGTGGATGGTCTGCACGTAGTCGCGCTGCTTGGCTGACAGCGCGGTGCCGAGCAGCAGCTCGGTCATTCCCAGCACGCCGTTCATCGGGGTGCGGATCTCATGGCTGATCTTCGCCAGGAACTCGGCCTTGGCCTTGAGTTCGGCGGAGCTGGCCGCCAGGTCGCGGCTGCTGCTGAATTCCTCATGGAGGATGCGCCGCTGGCGCTCGCCCAGGGCCATGCTCAGCATGAAGCCGCTCAGGGCACCGGCCGAGAGCACGCCGAAGACCAGCCATTCGGAGCGTATCTGGCCGTAGCCGAACAGCGCCGGCAGGGCCGCGAGCAGGGCGCCACAGAATACCAGCAGGGCCAGGCTGAACAGCCGTGCCGGCCGGTAGCCGTGGCGCCAGTGGTAGAGCGAGACGACCAGAATGCTCAGCCCGGAAACCGCGGTGATCAGGTAGATCAGCTGGTTGTACTGCAGGTCGGTGGCGATCAGCAGGACCAGGCAGGTCAGGCCGATCAGCACGATCTCGGCGAGCAGCAGCGGATTCAGTGCCGTGCTCGGACAGACCTTGCGGAAGAAGCTGGCGGTAAAGGCCAGGGCGCAGAGCATGGTCAGCAACATGGAGATGTTGGCGATCTGCGGCTGTACCGACTGCCAGTTGGCCAGCCAGGGGGTGCTGATGCCCAGCAGGCTCATGGTCGTCATCAGCATGCAGACATGCCCGGCGGCCAGCCACAGGGCGCTAAGGTCGCGGCTGTAGGCGAAGCGCACCAGGTTGTAGAGCACCAGCATGCCCAGTGCGCCGAGCAGCAGGCCGAACATCAGTGGCCGGTTGTCGTCCGCGGCCATGATCGCCGCGGTTTCCAGGGTGATGCCGGGGCGCAGGGCGTGTTCCGAGGCCAGGCGCAGGTACAGGTCCAGGGGCTCGGCGGCGCGCGGCACGGGCAGCAGGAAGTCACGGCTGGGCAGCGGCCGCTCGGCGAAGGGCAGGTTGTTGCCGGTACGGGTGTGGGCCAGCAACTCGTCACCCTGCAGCACATAGAGGTCGAGGTAGGCCAGGTAGGGGGCGAACACCCGCAGCAGTCGCTCCTGTTCGCTGCTCGGCAGGCGGTAGTGCAACCACAGGGCGCTTTTGCCACCCGGGGTATAGAGCTGGGAAAGGTCCGCGGGGGTGAACTGCTGGCGATAGCGCGGCGCGCGCACATCGTCCAGTTGCAGTTGGGCCTGGTTGTCCAGCAGTGCGGACCACGGCGAACCGTCCTCTGCCGCCTGCGCGGGGAACAGGCCCAGTGCGCTCAACAGCAGGCTGAGGGTGAGTCCTATGGCGATCCGGAGCCGAAGCACAGGCGAAGTCCCTTCGAAGGTGTGTGGCCCGATTATAGCCATGGGCTGTTCAGTGGTAATACGGCAAAGGCAGCCTTATGGCTGCCTTCGACGG
>DATDTH010000168.1:0-2306 GCA_035290985.1 Pseudomonas sp.
CTGCATGCGCTGGTCGACCTGGGGGAACGCCTGACCACCCTCAAACCCGATCTGGTCGCCCGCCTGCCGCTGACCGACGCCCTGCGCCGCGCCCTGGCCGAAGCGCCGAAACACACGGCCAATATCGCCCGCAAACGGCACCTGCAGTTCATCGGCAAGCTGATGCGCGACCAGAACACCGAGGAAATCCTCGCTTTGCTCGACCAGCTGGATGCCTCGACCCGCCAGTACAACGAACGCTTCCATGCCTTGGAGCATTGGCGCGACCGTTTGCTGCAGGGCAGCGACGAGGTGCTCGATGCCTTCGTCGGCGACTACCCGGAAGCGGACCGTCAGCACCTGCGCCAGCTGATCCGTCAGGCCCAGCACGAAAGCGCGCACAACAAACCACCCGCCTCCACCCGTAAAATCTTCAAATATATCCGTGAGCTGGACGAAGCCAAGCGCGGACTGAGATAGAAGCAGCTATAAGCAGCAAGCCTTAAGCGGCAAGAAAAAAGCAGCGACCGGTGTCGCCGGCAGCGCCAAGCAGCAAGCCCTAAGCGGCAAGAAAAAGCAGCGCCCGGTGCCGCTCTCACCGCTTGAAGCTTGTAGCTGCTCCTCTCTTGCAGCTTGCAGCTGCTCCTCTCTTGTAGCTGCTCTTATGAGCCCGTCCCGCCCACTGTAATCGCATCGATCTTCAGGGTCGGCTGGCCGACGCCCACCGGCACCGACTGGCCGTCCTTGCCGCAGGTACCGACGCCGCTGTCCAGGGCCAGGTCGGTGCCGACCATGGACACCTTGCTCATGGCTTCCGGGCCGTTGCCGATCAGGGTCGCGCCCTTGACCGGCGCGGTGATCTTGCCGTCCTCGATCAGGTAGGCCTCGCTGGTGGAAAAGACGAACTTGCCGCTGGTGATGTCGACCTGGCCACCGCCCAGGTTGGCGCAATAGATGCCCTTCTTCACCGAACGGATGATCTCCTCGGGGTCGCTCTCGCCGGCCAGCATGTAGGTGTTGGTCATGCGCGGCATCGGCAGGTGCGCATAGGACTCGCGACGACCGTTGCCGGTCGGGGACACGCCCATCAGGCGAGCATTGAGCTTGTCCTGCATATAGCCCTTGAGTACGCCATTCTCGATCAGGGTGGTGCACTGGGTCGGGGTGCCCTCGTCGTCCACGCTCAGGGAGCCGCGACGACCCACCAGGGTGCCGTCGTCGACTATGGTGCACAGGCTGGACGCCACCCGCTCGCCGACCCGGCCGCAGTAGGCCGAACTGCCCTTGCGGTTGAAGTCGCCTTCCAGGCCATGGCCGACCGCCTCGTGCAGCAGGACCCCGGACCAGCCGGCGCCCATCACCACCGGGAAGGTACCGGCCGGTGCCGGAATCGCTTCCAGGTTGACCAGGGCCTGACGCAGGGCCTCGCGGGCATAGCCCAGGGCGCGCTCTTCGTTGAGGCCACCCTGCTCCAGGAAGTAGCGGTAATCGCAACGCCCGCCACCACCATGGCCGCCCCGTTCGCGGCGGCCGTTCTGCTCGACTATGACGCTGACATTGAAGCGCACCAGGGGGCGAATATCGGCGCCCAGACTGCCATCGGCGGCGGCGATCAGGATCCGTTCCCAGACCCCGGCCAGGCTCACGGTGACCTGCTTGATCCGTGGATCCAGGGCCCGGGTGGCGACATCCACGCGCTTGAGCAACTCGACCTTCTCCGCCCGGCTCAGCACCTCCAGGGGATTATCCGGCGCATACAGGCGCGTCACCTGGGCGCTGGAAAACGCCTGCACCCGGCCATGCTGGCCGGCCCGGGCGATCGAGCGAGCCGCCCGGGCGGCCTGGCTCAGGGCCTAGGCGGTGATCGCATTGCTGTAGGCGAAACCGGTTTTCTCACCGGACTGGGCGCGCACGCCGACGCCCTGGTCCAGGTTGAAACTGCCTTCCTTGACGATGCCGTCCTCCAGCACCCAGGTCTCCGAGACCTGGCCGTGGAAATACAGGTCGGCCGCATCGATGCCCGGACCGGCCAGCTCGCCGAGGATGCCCGGCAGGCTTTCCAGGCTCAGGCCACCCGGGCCCAAGAGGTGTTCACTGACGGATATCAACTGCTCGTTCATAGTCACTCCGAAGCGCTCGAGCCCATCAGGCTCGACACAGAAAATCGTCGGTGCCACTGCACCGGCATGGATTGGCGGATCGCCGCCTGTTCGCTGGCATCGCGCCGGGCCAGCAGCAGCGCCTCGCCCTGGGCCTGCTCGGCCAGCACCCGGCCCCAGGGGTCGACGATGGCCGAGTGGCCGAAGGTCTCCCGCGGCCCCGGGTGC
>DATDTH010000169.1:0-4294 GCA_035290985.1 Pseudomonas sp.
AGCATGTCGACCACTGTGACCGCCTGCACGCCGCGCACCTTGAACAGCGCATCGCGCAGCTCGTCCAGGACCTGGGCGCTGAGGGTCGGCGCGTCGATATAGACGTTGGGCGGCAGCATCTCCACCGCGTCCAGGTTGAGGTTGCGCCCGCCGAGCAGGGCGAGCACTTCCTGGGTGATGCCGACGCGGTCGATAAAGGTGACGTGGATGCGCATGGGCCGAGCGGGGCTCCTGAGCCGGGAAGCCCGCCATTATGCCCGGTCTGGCGAAGAGATTCCTTTTTCTCGTCATACCCGCGAAGGCGGGTATCCAGGGACGCCGCTGCCCCGGATTGCGCCAAGGCTTATCCATTGGGCTACAAAACTTGCCCTCTCACCCAGCCCCTCTCCCATAAATGGGCGAGGGGAGCTAAGCGCGCTTATGGGCCGGGTGGCGCGGTCTGGGACTGGGTCAGCTGATGCTCCTCGCCGGCATAGAAGGCGCGCACCCGCGGGTCCATCACGGCGCGCCAGAGCGGCGGGAACAGCGCCAGCACTATCATGCCGGCATAGCCGTTGGGCAGTTGCGGGCTGTCGTCGAAGTGCCGCAGCACCTGGTAGCGGCGCTTGGCATAGGCGTGGTGGTCGGAGTGGCGCTGCAGGTGGAAGAGGAACAGGTTGGTCAGCAGGTAGTTGCTGTTCCAGGAGTGGGTCGGGTTGGTGCGTTCATAGCGGCCGTCCGCCTGCTTGCGCCTGTGCAGGCCGTAGTGTTCGACGTAGTTGACGATCTCCAGCAGGGTCAGGGCGACGAAGGCCTGGCCGAGAAAGAACAGCGCGCCCAGGGCGCCGAATGCCAGGCTGAAACCGGTCAGGAACAGCCCGCTGATCAGGTACCAGGCGATCAGTTCGTTGCGCCAGTGCAGGGCCGGCAGGCCTTTGCGCTTCAGGCGCTGGGCTTCCAGGGCCCAGGCGTTGCTGAAATTGTGGCGGTAGGCGTGGGGCAAAAAGGCATAGAGGCTCTGGCCGAAGCGCGAGGAGGAGGCGTCTTCCGGGGTCGAGACATGCACATGGTGGCCGCGCACATGCTCGATCTTGAAGCCGGCATAGCAGACCGCGGCCAGCAGCAGGCCACCGGCGTTCTGCTCCAGGGCCGGGTCCTTGTGGATGAACTCATGGGCCACCGTGATGCCGATGGCGCCCATCACGGTGCCGACCGAGAGCAGCCAACCGAGCCGGCCGACCCAGCTCCAGGCCTGGTAGTCGACGAAGACCCAGCCGGCCCAGACCAGCATGCCCAGCAGCAGGGGCACCGACGCCAGGCTCAGCACCCGGTAGTAGGCCTGCTGCTCCATGGCCGGCACCTGCACCGCCTCGTCGGGGTTGGCCGGGTCGCGGCCAACCAGCAGGTCGAGCAGCGGTATCAGGCCGAAGACCACGCTGACCACCAGGTAGGCCCAGGCATCGGCATGGGCGCTGCCCAGGGACCAGTAGTAGCTCAGGGGTACGCCCAGCACCGGCACCAGCCAGATCCAGTAACCGACTTTCTTCAGGGCGAGCATCCAGTGGGAGGGCAGGCGTTCGAACATGAGGGGGCTCCGTGGCGTGGCCGATGAATGATGTGTCGGATTGTAGGACAATCGACTCGTCAGGCCATCGGTCCAGGCCCAGCCTTTTGATCAGAAAGCCCATGGGCTGTGCCCTTGGCCCGGTAACACCCTGTGTTACACTTCGCGCCGCGTGTTTTCGACCCTCAAGGACAATCATGACTTTCAAGGCACCGGATAGCCTCTCCGAGCAGATCGCCCATCACCTCGCCGAACGCATCATCCGCGGTGAACTGAAAGAGCGCGAACGCATTCAGGAACAGAAGGTCACCCAGTCGCTGAACGTCAGTCGCGGCTCGGTGCGCGAGGCACTGCTGATTCTGGAACGGCGTCATCTGATCGTCATACTGCCGCGCCGCGGCGCCCAGGTGACCGAGCTGACCCCGCACAAGGTGCAGAGCCTTTATACCCTGATGATGGAGCTGTACATCCTGCTGGGGATCGCGGTGGCCGAGCGCTGGGTGGTGGAGGCCGACCTGGAGCCGTTGCGGGCCGTCCAGGCCAAGCTGATGGCCAGCGCCGAGCGCCAGGACATCGATGCCTTCGTCGATCACAGTTTCGATGTGATGCGCGCGGCCTTTCCCTTCGCCAACAACCCCTACCTGCAGGAAACCCTGGAGAACCTGTTGCCGGCCATCAGTCGCACCTATTACCTGGCGCTGGAGCGGCGCAAGGGCGAAATGGGCCAGTTCCTCACGGTGTTCGCCTGCCTGCTGCAGGCGGTGATCGCCCGTGATCAGGCGTGCATCCGCAGCCTCCTGGGTGAGTACGGCAAGCGCAACTGCCAGTTGGTGCTGGCCGCGCTGGCGGAACGCTAAATGCCGGGGGCGGGGGATTCATGCGCCTGAAATGCATCAAGCTGGCGGGCTTCAAATCCTTCGTCGACCCGACCACGGTCAATTTTCCCAGCAATATGGCGGCGGTGGTCGGGCCCAACGGCTGTGGCAAGTCCAATATCATCGACGCCGTGCGCTGGGTGATGGGCGAGAGCTCGGCGAAGAACCTGCGCGGCGAGTCGATGACCGACGTCATCTTCAACGGTTCCACCAGCCGCAAGCCGGTGAGCCAGGCGTCCATCGAGCTGGTATTCGATAACTCGGATGGCACCCTGGTGGGCGAATACGCCAGCTACGCGGAAATCTCCATTCGCCGCCGGGTCACCCGCGACAGCCAGAACACCTATTTCCTCAACGGCACCAAGTGCCGCCGCCGGGACATCACCGATATCTTCCTCGGCACCGGCCTGGGCCCACGCAGCTACTCGATCATCGAGCAGGGGATGATCTCCAAGCTGATCGAGGCCAAGCCCGAGGATCTGCGCAACTTTATCGAGGAAGCCGCCGGCATCTCCAAGTACAAGGAGCGCCGCCGGGAAACGGAAAACCGCATCCGCCGCACCCACGAGAACCTGGCGCGCCTGACCGACCTGCGCGAAGAGCTGGAGCGCCAGCTCGATCGCCTGCATCGCCAGGCCCAGTCGGCGCAGAAGTACCAGGAATACAAGGCCGAGGAACGCCAGCTCAAGGCCCAGCTGTCGGCGCTGAAATGGCAGTCTTTGAACGAGCAGGTCGGCCAGCGCGAGGCGGTGATCGGCAACCAGGAGATCGGTTTCGAGGCCCTGGTCGCCGAGCAGCGCAATGCCGATGCCAGCATCGAGCGCCTGCGCGACGGCCATCATGAACTGTCGGAACGCTTCAACCTGGTCCAGGGCCGTTTCTACTCGGTGGGTGGCGATATCGCCCGAGTCGAGCAGAGCATCCAGCACGGCCAGCAGCGCCTGCGCCAGTTGCAGGACGACCTGAACGAAGCCGAGCGCTCGCGCCAGGAAACCGAATCCCATTTGGGCCATGACCGCAGCCTGCTCGCCACCTTCGGCGAGGAACTGGCCCAGCTCGAGCCGGAACAGGAACTGACCGCCGCCGCCGCCGAAGAATCGGCCGCGGCCCTGGAAGAGTCGGAAAGCGCCATGCACGCCTGGCAGGAACAGTGGGACGCCTTCAACCAGCGTTCCGCCGAGCCCCGGCGCCAGGCCGAGGTGCAGCAGTCGCGCATCCAGCAACTGGAACAGAGCCTGGAGCGCCTGGCCGAACGCCAGCGTCGCCTGGGTGACGAACGCCAGCAACTGGCCGCCGACCCCGAGGACGCGGCCATACTCGAGTTCGCCGAGCAGGTCGCCGGCAGCGAGTTACTGCTGGAAGAACTGCAGGGCGCCGAAGACCAGTTGGTCGCGCGCATGGAACAGCTACGCGACGAACTGCAGCAGGCCGGACGGGCCCAGCAGCAAGCCCAGGGCGAACTGCAGCGCCTGAATGGTCGGCTGGCGTCCCTGGAAGCCCTGCAGCAGGCGGCCCTAGACCCCGGCACCGGAGTGGCCGAGTGGCTGCGCGAGCAGCAGTTGAACGCGCGGCCACGCCTGGCCGAGGGCCTGCGCGTCGAGGCGGGCTGGGAGCTGGCGGTGGAAACCGTGCTGGGGGCCGACCTGCAGGCGGTGCTGCTCGACGGCGGCGCCGATCTGGGCGCCCTGGACCTGAGCGGTTTCGCCCAGGGCGATCTGCGCCTGGTCAGCCCCGCCAGGGGCGGCGCGCGGGTGGCCGGCAGCCTGCTGGACAAGGTCGAGAGCGCCGTCGATCTGGGGCCCTGGCTGGCCCGGGTGCGGCCAGTGGAGTCCCTGGACGATGCGCTGCTGCTGCGCGCGTCCCTGGCCGAGGGCGA
>DATDTH010000170.1:0-3630 GCA_035290985.1 Pseudomonas sp.
AAACGGCGTATGGTGATCCTCCTTTGCCTGCCCCAACAATTCGAACTCCGCGCCGAATTCATCGTGCAGAGAGTCGGCGCTGTATCGCCTGATAGGCAAACCGCTGCACTGCTCCGGGCCATCTTCGGCAAAGGTCCCCACGATCACAAAGCCGCCTGGCTTGACCCCATGAGCCACTGCCATGAGGTAACGAGCCCTATCTGCGGCATCGGTCAGAAAATGGAATACGGCGCGGTCATGCCAGAGATCGAAGCGGTGCTTTGGAAACACCACTTGAGTGATGTCCGCCTCCAGCCAATCTACGGCACCGGCTGCGTCACCTACACGATGACGCGCCACATCGAGCGCGGCGGCCGAGATATCGAGAACGCTCAAGTCGCAGTAGCGTGCCGCCAACAAATCGTCCACCAAGGTCGAAGCGCCACCGCCGACATCGATGATCGCAGCATCGAGGGCAATACCCGTTTGACGAATCAGCGCGAGGGAGTTGTCTGCATGCTGCTGGTACCAACTCACCGAGTCGGCCGCCTTGTGGGTGTAAACGGACTCCCAGTGGGACTTATCCTGCATCGGTTTTCTCCTTGCCTAGCGTGCCCACTGACCAGCTCATCACTTGCCATACTGCTGGTTTTGCCATGTGCGTGCGTTACGAGATAGGCTTTTTCGTTGATACAAGGAACTAGCCCCAGGCACTCCTGGACCAGGCCATTAGTGCCCTTCGATCAATTCCCCAAATAGCTCTCTGACCTTGACCTTGGCATCCGCCAGGGCGACTCGGCCTTCATCGGTTATTTCGTACATGCGCCGCTCACGTCGTCCAGTGCGTTCATGGTGCGAGCGTAGGTAGCCTTTCTTTTCCAAGCTGTGCAGCATCGGATACAACGTACCGGCACTGAGTTCGTAACCGTGGTGTCGCAGCTCCTCGATGATGCCTAGGCCAAAGACGGGGGCTTCGGCTGCGTGGTGCAGAATATGCAAGCGAATCAGGCCACCGTAAAGGTCTTTGTCGGTCATGCTCAGCGCCTCACAGAGCCGTGCTCAACAACCCGCCTGCAATGCCACTACCGACCACAACCAGCCACGGCGGCAGCTTCCAGAACATCAGGGCGACCAGCGCCACGAGTGCTAATCCAAAGTCTTGTGGCGCGTGAATCGCGCTTGTCCATACCGGGTTATAGAGGGCTGCCAACAGCAGGCCAACCACGGCCGCATTGATGCCTAAGAGTGCAGCTTGTGTGCGGACGTTACGGCGCAGGCGCTCCCAGAATGGCAATGCCCCCACTACCAGCAAAAAGGATGGCGCGAAGATCGCCAGCAGGCAGATCAGGCCACCCAACCCGCCGGAGGGGGCATCGTTCATTGAGGCACCGAGAAACGCCGCAAAGGTGAATAGAGGGCCAGGGACGGCCTGCGCCGCACCATAGCCCGCCAAAAACGACTCATTGCTGACCCAGCCGGTAGGCACGACCTCGGCTTGCAGCAGCGGCAACACGACATGCCCGCCACCAAATACCAGTGCCCCGACACGGTAGAAAGCATCCACCATCGACAGCGTCTGATTCGGGAACACGGCCGATAACAAGGGCAATCCCATTAGCAGGGCAACGAACAGAGTCAACCAGAGGAGGCCAACTCGACGCCTGACCACAATCGGCAGTGGATCATGCACTGAGTCTTGCTGCGGCTTGAACAGCAAGAGCCCGATTATCGCTGCGATGGCGATGACCCCTACCTGACCCAATGCAGTCGGCATCAGAAGAACGAAGCAGGCCGCCGCCGCCATGATGGTGATGCGCGGTGCATCCGGGCAAAGATTGCGAGCCATCCCCCATACCGCCTGGGCCACCACCGCTACGGCTACCACCTTCAAGCCATGCAGCACGCCAGAAGGCATCGCCTCGCCGTAGCTGGCGATGCCCAGTGCAAACAGGATGAGGGCAATTGCTGACGGAAGGGTAAAGCCCACCCACGCGGCCAACGCCCCGGCATAGCCGGATCGGGACAGCCCGAGCGCGATCCCGACCTGACTGCTGGCTGGCCCCGGTAAGAACTGGCAGAGAGCTACCAAATCCGCATAGCTGCGTTCGCTCAGCCACTGCCGCCGCGTCACGAATTCATCGCGGAAGTAGCCCAGGTGGGCAATGGGGCCACCGAAAGAGGTTAGGCCCAAGCGTAAGAAGATCAGAAAGACAGCCCAAGGGCTGCGGTCAATTCCAGTGGAATCGGTCATGGTCACCCCTTGATCTATAGCAGTGCTGGACGATAATAATCGAATTACGATAACGAAACACGATACAGGGTGAGCTCGATGGAACTCGTACTGATCGGGGTTGCGGCCCTGCTGGCCTCTGGACTGACCTTGTTCTCCGGCTTCGGGTTGGGCACGCTCCTGATGCCAGTCTTCGCCCTGTTCTTCCCGCTGCCTCTCGCCATCGCAGCAACTGCCGTGGTGCATTTCGCCAACAACATCTTCAAGTTCGGCCTGATGGCGCAGCAGGCAAACTGGCCGGTCATAGCGAGATTTTCCGTGCCGGGAGCCATCATGGCGATCCTTGGCGCAGCTTCCCTGACCTTCTTCGACCGGCTACCCCCCCTTTTGCACTACACCATCGCAGGCACGGATTTCGAGGCCACAGCGGTGAAAGCCGTCATAGGCAGCTTGATCGCATTGTTCGCACTGCTAGAACTATCCCCGCGCTTTCAAGCGCTGGCGTTTCCTCCCCGCTGGCTTCCAGTTGGCGGAGCGATCTCAGGTTTCTTCGGAGGGTTGTCGGGCAATCAAGGCGCGTTACGGTCGGCGTTTCTGCTGAAGGCTGGATTGTCCAAAGAGGCGTTCGTAGCGACGGGAGTGGTCTCAGCGGTGATTGTCGATGCCGTGCGCCTCATGGTGTACGGCACCACCATGCTTGCAGGTCAGTTTTCACAGGCTCAGACTCTCGCACTACCCGTCGCCGTTGGGACGATCTGCGCGTTCATCGGGGCTTTCGTGGGCAGGCGAATCTTGCAGAAAATAACGCTTCGCAGGGTACAGTTCATTGTTGCCATAGCCATGCTAGGCATCGGCACGGGGTTAGCCATTGGCTTGCTATAGGACGTTACACCACCGGAAGCTTTGGCTCATTACTCGCCCCCACTGGCTTGGTGGTTGCTCGGATATTCGCCGCTACGGCTGGCTGTCAGCCTGACCCAAAAGGGGACCAGCCTCAAAAGCGCGCACGGATTTATTTTCCACAGTGTGACCGCCCGCTTCTGGCCAAAAATGGACCCGGTATCCGCCTGAGCCCTAGGCCTCGGCGCCATGCATCTTTATTCGGCCGTCATACCCACAACTGAACCAGCGACCGTCCCTCGCAGGGAGAACATCGGTTGCAAAGTTTTCGTGCGAGCCGATGACAGCACCCTGCCCTGATGGCAGGTTCCACCGGCTTACGCGTCCATCCTCGCCGCAGGTCAGCAGCACCTGTCGGGTCTCGAAGCGCACGCGCCGGACCGGCCCGTCGTGGGCGGCAAGGCAGTCCAGGCGCGCCAGCATCGGACCGGTCGTTAACAGGTGCACCCTGCCGTCAAGGTCACCAGCGGCCAAGATGACGCTGCCATCGACGTCGATCCAGCTCGCTAGCGTCCTCAGGG
>DATDTH010000171.1:0-5260 GCA_035290985.1 Pseudomonas sp.
GTCGGCCTCGCGCAACGCCGGCTCCGACTCCAGCGCCGCGGCCATCCCCTGCACCACCACCGGCAGGCTCATCGCCCAGAGACCGGCGAAACCCAGGACGAAACAGGCCGCCGCCAGGCGCGGCGCACGACGGCGCAACCACCAGCCAAGCAGCAGCAGAAGCAGCAAGCCGCCAGGCGGCAGCAGCAATTGTTTGAGGATGTAGCGAAGTGGCATCGAGCACCTCCTGGGTGCCCGCAGCCTAACGGGGATTGCCGGCGCGGAACAACTGCGAACCGCACGCCAGACAGGCCTTGATGCCCATGCCCCGCTGCCACTGGGCCGCGGTGCCGCAGAGGGCGCAACACAGTTGCTGCCGACGCTTGAACAAGGGCTTCAGCCGCACCGGGACCTTGGCGACCGGCTTGCCGCTGGCACGACTGGGCATTATGGTTTTCAGCGGCAACTGCTCGATAGTCGCCAACTCCTCGGCGGCAGCGTGCCAGCCGCGCAACCAGTGCAGGTCCTGGTCAAGGTAGGCGCGGATCAGTTGCAATTCGGCAGGGGTCAGGCCATGCAGCTCCAGCTCATCCGGGGGTTGCCGATGCAGCGAGGTGGCCGTATCGGCTTCCTCCAGCGCCAGCGCCAGACGCGACAGCAAGCGCTCGTAGAGCCCACCTCCCGCCTCCGCTCGTCGCAACTCGCCCATCCCCTCACCTCGCACCAGACAGCCAAACCGTTCCTTCTCTTGGAAGCTTAGCGCCAGCCCCGCACCGGGCCGCCCGCCGCGACCAACGGCGGCAACCGGAGCGCCCGGCACAATCAGGGTTTCCCTAGGCCAAGGGCCCTCATGTATGCTACTGGGCTTCCTGTAAGCCCCCTTTTCAGCCTAAGTAGCCATGCACGAACTCTATCAGCCCCGTGAAATCGAAGCCGCCGCGCAAACCTACTGGGACCAGCAGAAGTCCTTTGAAGTCAGCGAACAACCAGGCAAGGACACCTTCTATTGCCTGTCGATGTTCCCTTACCCCAGCGGCAAGCTGCACATGGGCCATGTGCGCAACTACACCATCGGTGACGTGATCGCCCGCTACCAGCGCATGCAGGGCAAGAACGTGCTGCAGCCCATGGGTTGGGATGCCTTCGGCATGCCAGCGGAAAACGCCGCGATGAAGAACAATGTCGCGCCGGCCAAGTGGACCTACGAAAACATCGCGTACATGAAGAACCAGCTGAAAAGCCTGGGGCTGGCCGTCGACTGGTCGCGCGAAGTCACCACCTGCAAGCCGGACTACTACCGCTGGGAACAATGGCTGTTCACCCGCCTGTTCCAGAAGGGCGTGATCTACCGCAAGAACGGCAGCGTCAACTGGGACCCGGTGGACCAGACCGTACTGGCCAACGAACAGGTGATTGACGGTCGCGGCTGGCGCTCCGGCGCCCTGGTGGAAAAACGCGAAATCCCGATGTACTACTTCAAGATCACCGCCTACGCGGACGAACTCTTGAGCAGTCTCGACGACCTGCCGGGCTGGCCCGAACAGGTCAAGACCATGCAGCGCAACTGGATCGGCAAATCCCGCGGCATGGAAGTCAGCTTCCCCTATGACCTGGTCTCGATTGGCCAGGCCGGTGCGCTGAAGGTCTTCACCACCCGCCCCGACACCCTGATGGGCGCGACCTATGTCGCGGTCGCCGCCGAGCACCCCCTGGCCGCCGTCGCCCTCGAGCGCCTGCCCTCCGACCAGGCGGTCGCCCTGCGCGCCTTTATCGACGAATGCAAGCGCGGTGGCGTGGCCGAGGCCGATATCGCCACCCAGGAAAAGAAAGGCCTGCCCACCGGCCTGTTCGTCGAACACCCGCTGACCGGCGAACGCCTGCCGGTCTGGGTCGCCAACTACGTGCTGATGCACTACGGCGACGGCGCGGTGATGGCGGTCCCCGCCCATGACGAGCGCGACTTCGAGTTCGCCGGCAAATACGGCCTGCCGGTCAAGACCGTGGTACGCACCTCGGCGGGCGATGAAACGCCGGCACCCTGGCAAGCGGCCTATGGCGAGCACGGCCAACTGATCAATTCCGGCATCTTCGACGGCCTGGATTTCGCCGGCGCCTTCGACGCCATCGAAGTCGCCCTGCTGAAGAAAGAGCTCGGCCAGGCCCGCACCCAGTTCCGCCTGCGCGACTGGGGCATCAGCCGCCAGCGCTACTGGGGCTGCCCGATTCCGATCATCCACTGCGAGCACTGCGGTGATGTACCGGTACCGGAAGACCAGTTGCCGGTGGTGCTGCCCGAAGACGTGGTGCCCGATGGCGCCGGCTCGCCCCTGGCGCGCCTGCCCGAGTTCTACGACTGCACCTGCCCGAGCTGCGGCCAACTGGCCAAGCGCGAAACCGACACCATGGACACCTTCGTCGAGTCCTCCTGGTATTTCGCCCGCTACGCCTCGCCCAACTATGCCAAGGGCATGGTCGACCCCGCCGCGGCCGACCACTGGCTGCCGGTGGACCAGTACATCGGCGGCATCGAACACGCGATCCTGCACCTGCTCTACGCGCGCTTCTTCCACAAACTGATGCGCGACGAGGGCCTGCTCAACTCCAATGAGCCGTTCAAGAACCTGCTGACCCAGGGCATGGTCATCGCCGAGACCTTCTACCGCCTGGAAGCCAACGGCGCCAAGACCTGGTTCAACCCGGCCGACGTGGAGCTCGAACGCGACGCCAAGGCCAAGGTCATAGGCGCCAAGCTGAAAAGCGACGGCCTGCCGGTGGAAATCGGCGGCATCGAGAAAATGGCCAAGTCGAAGAACAACGGTGTCGACCCGCAGTCGATGATCGACCAGTACGGCGCCGACACCTGCCGCCTGTTCATGATGTTCGCCTCGCCGCCGGACATGAGCCTGGAATGGTCGGACTCTGGCGTCGAGGGTTCCCATCGCTTCCTGCGCCGCGTCTGGCGTCTGGCCCAGGCCCATGTCAGCGCCGGCTTGCCAAGCGGCGGCAGCGCCCTCGGTGAAGCCCAAAAGGCCGCCCTGGGCGACAGCCAGAAATAGCTGCGCCGCGCCATCCACCTGGCGATCCGCCAGGCCAGCCAGGATGTCGGCCAGCACCACAAGTTCAACACCGCCATCGCCGCGGTGATGACCCTGATGAACGTGCTGGAAAAGGCCCCCCAAGACAGCGCGCTGGACCGCGCCCTGCTGCAGGAAGGCCTGGAAACCGTGGCCCTGCTGCTGGCCCCGATCACCCCGCATATCAGCCACGCGCTCTGGCAGGCCCTGGGTCACGCGGAGCCGGTCATAGACGCCGCCTGGCCGAGCCTGGACGAGAGCGCCCTGGTGCAGGACAGCCTGACCCTGGTGGTGCAGGTCAACGGTAAGCTGCGCGGCCAGATCGAGATGCCGGCCAGCGCGACCCGCGAGCAAATCGAGGCCGCCGCCCGGATCAACGAGAACGTGCTGCGCTTCACCGAAGGCCTGACGATTCGCAAAGTGATAGTGGTGCCGGGCAAACTGGTCAATATAGTCGCCAGTTGAGCAGGCGCCGCCGCGCCCCGGGGCGCGGCGGCAGACAGCGTCACTGGATACAAATGGTTTTAAGGGGATAACGAGATGATCAAACGGAATCTGATGGTATTGGGCCTCGCGGCGCTCCTAAGCGCCTGCGGCTTTCAATTGCGCGGCACGGGCGATGCCCAGTTCGCCCTGACGGCAATCGACCTGAAGGCACGCAACGCCTACGGCGAAACCGTCAAGCAGGTGCGCCAGGTGTTGGAAAGCAACGGGGTCAAGGTCGACTCCGGCGCGCCCTACCAGTTGATTCTGGCGCGCGAGAGCGAGACCCAGCGTACCGCCAGCTACACCAGCAGCGCGCGCAGCGTCGAGCAGGAACTGACCACCGTCCTCGAGTACGAGATTCGCGGCCGCAAGAACCTGCTGCTGCTCGAAGACAAGCTGGAAGCCCAGAACACCTATGTGCGCGACGAGAACAACCTGATCGGCTCCGGCCAGGAATCGGCCCAACTGCGCCAGGAAATGCGCCGCGACCTGATCCAGCAACTGGTCATGCGCCTGCAGCAGGTCACGCCCGAGCGCCTCGACCAGTTGCAGCAGACCGCCGAAGCCAAGGCCCAGGCCGAAGCCGAAGCCCTGGCCGCCGCGCGCCGCGCCGAACAGGCCAAGCCGCAGCAGTCGCCCCTGCAACTGCCGATCAAGCTGCCTTAAGCCGCCCGGGGCCGCCACCACGGCCCCTTCTCGCCCATGAAGCTCACTCCCGCCCAACTCGCCAAGCACCTGCAGGGTGCCCTGGCCCCGGTCTACGTGGTCAGCGGTGACGAGCACCTGCTCTGCCAGGAGGCGGCCGACGCCATTCGCGCCGCGACCCGCCAGCAGGGTTTCAGCGAACGCCAGGTGTTCAACGCCGAAGCCAGTTTCGACTGGGGCACCCTGCTGCAGGCCGGCGCCAGCCTGTCGCTGTTCGCCGACAAGCGCCTGCTGGAACTGCGCCTGCCCTCGGGAAAACCCGGCGACAAGGGGGCCGCCGCGCTGCTGGAATACCTGGCGCGCCCGGCGGAAGACACCGTGCTGCTGATCAGCCTGCCCAAGCTGGACGGCAGCGCGCAGAAGACCAAGTGGGCCAAGGCCCTGATCGACGGCGCCCACTCGCATTTCATCCAGATCTGGCCGATCGAGGCCACGCAACTGCCGCAATGGATTCGCCAGCGCCTGGCCCAGGCCGGATTGGCCGCCAGTCCGGAGGCCGTGGAGCTGATCGCCGCGCGGGTCGAGGGCAACCTGCTGGCGGCCGCCCAGGAAATCGAAAAGCTCAAGCTGCTCGCCAGCGGCGGCCAGGTCGACGTCGCCACGGTACAGGCCGCCGTCGCCGACAGTGCGCGCTTCGATGTCTTCGGCCTGATCGACGCGGCGCTCAACGGCGAAGCCGAACATGGCCTGCGCATGCTCGAAGGCCTGCGCGGCGAAGGCGTGGAAACCGCGGTGATCCTCTGGGCCCTGGCCCGCGAGGTGCGTCTGCTGGCCAGCCTGGCCCAGCAACAGAGTCAGGGCGTGCCCCTGGACAAGGCCTTCAGCCAGGCCCGCCCACCGGTCTGGGACAAGCGCAAGCCCCTGGTCAGCAAGGCCCTGCAGCGCCACAACGCGGCGCGCTGGAACCGGCTGCTGCTGGATGCCCAGCGCATCGACGCCCAGATCAAGGGCCAGGCCGCCGGCGATCCCTGGATCGCCCTCAGTCGCCTAACCCTGATGATCGCCGGCCGGCGCCT
>DATDTH010000172.1:0-4507 GCA_035290985.1 Pseudomonas sp.
CCGTCGTGGGGTCTTCGCCGGCCTGGCCGCCGGCGCGCTGATCTGGGCCTATACCCTGGTGCTGCCGGTGGTGGCCCGCAGCCTGGGCGCATCCCTGGAAAGTTTCCCCGGCCTGGAGACCCTGCTGTATTTTCCCATAGGCCTGGACGTGGACCCCCTGACCCGCGGCGTGCTGCTGTCGCTGAGTGGCAATGTCCTGCTGTTCGCCCTGGTGTCGCTGTTCTCCCGCACCCGGGTCTCCGAGCATTGGCAGGCGGGCCGCTTCATCGGCCAGGAATTCGACAGCAAGCCCAGCAGCCGCAGCCTGCTGGCCGTCCAGCTCAAGGACCTGCGGCTGCTGGCCGCCCGCTTCGTCGGCGAGGAACGGGCCAGCCAGAGCTTCCTGCGTTTCGCCGCCCGTCAGGGCAAGGAATACAACCCCCAGCACCCCGCCACCAGTGAGTGGATCGCCCACACCGAGCGCCTGTTGGCCGGGGTACTCGGCGCCTCCTCGACCCGCGTGGTGGTCAAGGCGGCCATCGAAGGTCGCGAGATGCAGGTCGAGGACGTGGTGCGCATCGTTGGCGAGGCCAGCGAGGTGCTGCAATTCAACCGCGCCCTGCTGCAGGGCGCCATCGAGAACATCACCCAGGGCATCAGCGTGGTCGACCAGGCCCTGCGCCTGGTGGCCTGGAACCACCGCTACCTGGAGCTGTTCGACTACCCCGAGGGCCTGATCCGCATCGGCCGGCCGATCGCCGATATCATCCGCTACAACGCCGAACGCGACCTCTGCGGCCCCGGCGATGCCGAGGCCCATGTGCAGAAGCGCCTGTACTGGATGCGCCAGGGCCGCGCCCACACCTCCGAACGGCTGTTCCCCAACGGCCGGGTGATCGAGCTGATCGGCAACCCGATGCCCGGCGGCGGTTTCGTCATGAGCTTTACCGACATCAGCCCCTTTCGCCGCGCCGAGCAGGCCCTCAAGGATGCCAACGAAGGCCTGGAACAACGGGTGAGCGAACGCACCCAGGAACTGTCGCAACTGAACCAGGCCCTGGGCGAAGCCAAGAGCGTCGCCGAGTCGGCCAACCAGTCCAAGACCCGCTTTCTCGCCGCCGTCAGCCACGACCTGATGCAACCGCTAAACGCCGCGCGGCTGTTTTCCGCCGCCCTGTCCCACCAGGAACAGGCGCTGCCCCCGGAGGCCCAGCAACTGGTGCGGCACCTGGACACGTCCCTGCGCTCGGCCGAGGACCTGATCAGCGACCTGCTGGACATCTCGCGCCTGGAGAACGGCCGGGTCACCCCGGAGCGCACGGCCTTCGTCCTCGACAACCTGTTCGACACCCTGGGCGCCGAATTCAAGGTCCTGGCCCAGGAGCAAGGCGTGGATTTCCGCCTGCGC
This sequence comes from Pseudomonas sp., assembly GCA_035290985.1. Taxonomy (GTDB): domain Bacteria; phylum Pseudomonadota; class Gammaproteobacteria; order Pseudomonadales; family Pseudomonadaceae; genus Aquipseudomonas. Next base: position 1,388 of record DATDTH010000172.1, read on the forward strand.
GGCAGCAAACTGCGGGTGGACAGCGACATCAAGCTGCTGCGCCGGGTGCTGCAGAATTTCCTGACCAACGCCTTCCGCTACGCCAAGGGCCGCGTGCTGCTCGGCGTGCGCCATGGCCCGGGCGAGTTGCGCCTGGAAGTCTGGGACCGCGGCCCCGGCATCCCCGAGGACAAGCGCCAAGTCATATTCGAGGAGTTCAAGCGCCTGGACAGCCACCAGACCCGCGCCGAAAAAGGCCTGGGCCTGGGCCTGGCGATCGCCGACGGCCTGTGCCGGGTACTGGAGCACAAACTGCAAGTGCGCTCCTGGCCCGGCAAGGGCAGCGTGTTCAGCGTCAGCGTGCCCCTGGCCCGCACTCCGACACCACAGCACAAGCCCCAGGCCGCGCCACTCGACAGTCCGCTGCTGAACGGCAGCCAGGTGCTGTGCATCGACAACGAGGACAGCATCCTGATCGGCATGCACAGCCTGTTGTCACGCTGGGGCTGCCAGGTCTGGACGGCGCGCAACCGCCTGGAATGCGAACACCTGCTGAGCGAAGACGTGCGCCCGCACCTGGTCCTGGTCGACTATCACCTGGATGAAGGAGAAACGGGCACCGAACTGATGGCCTGGCTGCGCACCACCCTGGGCGAACCCGTGCCCGGCGTGGTGATCAGCGCCGACGGCCGTCCCGAACTGATCGCCGCCGTGCATGCCGCCGGGCTCGACTACCTGGCCAAACCGGTCAAGCCGGCCGCGCTGCGGGCCTTGCTGAGCCGGCACCTGACCTTGCGCTGAACCTTGCGCATCGGTCGGAGATCAACCGCATGGAAACTGACTTCAGGCAATGCGCCATCCCGTGCGCCCATTAAACTGAGGGTTCAGTTTTCAAGGAGCCGCCATGCCCGAGGATTTCGATACCCTGCTGAGTTTCGCCAGCGCCCTGGCCGCCGGTCTGCTGATCGGTGCCGAACGGGGCTGGCAGGAACGCAATAGCGCCGATGGCCGCCTGGTCGCCGGCATCCGCACCTATGGGCTGATCGGCCTGCTGGGCGGTTTCGCCATGCTGCTCGGCGAACGGATTGGCGTGGTCGCCTGGGCGGTGGTCTTTATCGGCTTCGCCGCCCTGGTGGTCGCCTCCTACTTCGGCGACCTGCTGCAACTGGGCGACCGCGGCCTGAGCAGCGAAATGGCACTGCTGATCACCTTCCTGCTCGGCAGCCTGGCACTGGCCGGACACGCACCGCTGGCCGCCGCCGGGGCCGTGGCCGTAGCGCTACTGCTGAGCCTCAAGCAACCCTTGCACAGCGGCCTGCAACACCTCAGCGAAGCCGAACTGTCCGGTACCTTGAAGCTGCTGTTCATTTCCCTGGTGCTGCTGCCCGCCCTGCCCAACCAGGGCTATGGCCCCTGGCAGGTGTTCAACCCCTACATCATCTGGTGGATGGTGGTGCTGATCGCCGCCATCGGCTTCGCCGCCTATGTGGCGATCCGCGTGGTCGGCACCCGCCACGGCCTGCTGATCACGGCGCTGCTGGGCGGCATAGTCTCCTCCACCGCCATGACCATCACCCTCTCGCGCCTCAATCAGGGCCGGCGCCTGCAGGCCCTGCTGGCCGCCGGCCTGCTGGCCACCTCGGCCCTGATGTTCCCCCGGGTGCTGCTGGAGGTCGGACTGATCAACGCCAGCCTGCTGCCGCAGCTGATCTGGCCACTGGGTGTGGCCGGACTGGTCTATGCCGGCGGCGCGCTGGTGTATTTCCGCATCGCCAGCAGCGAACCGGAGGAAAACGCCGATCCGACGCTGAAAAACCCCTTCGAACTGGGCCCGGCCCTGCGCTTTGGCACCCTGCTGGTGCTGATCCTGTTCCTGGTGGAAGTGGCACGGCGCGGGTTCGGGGACGTCGGGGTTTATGTGGTGGCCTTGATTTCGGGGCTCAGCGATGTGGACGCCATCACCCTGTCCCTGGCCCGCCAGGCCAACACCGGCGCGAATGCCCAGGTAGCAGTCCAGGGCATCTGCCTCGCCGCCCTGAGCAACAGCCTGATGAAAGCGGCCCTGATCGGGGTGATCGGCGGCCGCCAATTGGCGCAGCGTACCTGGCCGATAATGGCGGCCGGCCTGCTGGCGGGGTTGGGCGCGCTGGTTTTGCTCTAGGCTCGGTGAGCAACGGGCAGTTTACGTAGATAAGCCTTGGGGCAATCCGGGACAACGGGGTTCGCCGAAGCGCTTCTTCGTAGGTCGGGTTAGCGAAGCGTAACCCGACGAAAAGTGCTGGGTTTCGCCAAACCGGCTCCTAGCCTATGAGTGCAGAAAGCCTTCCAGCAGCTGGTGCACCCTGTCGCTCAGCTCGCGGTTGGCCGCCACCGGCAGACCCCGGGCCAATTCGGCCTCGACCACCTGCTCCACCAGCGGACGCAGCTGCAGCAGTTGCGCGCTCAGGCGTTCCAGCTCGTCGGCATGGGGCAGGGAGCTGCGCAGCAGCGGGTTGACCAACTGGTTGACGATCATCTGCACGATACCGGTCGAGACCTGCTCGACATGGCCGCGGATCGATGCCAGTTCCTCCAGCAGCGCCGGCAAGGGAATACCGGCGCGGTACAGCTCCACCCCGGCGGCGAACAGCTTGGGGCTGGGCACGCTCATATGGTCGCCGGCGAACTCCAGCAAGCCCAGGGCCTGGGCCCGCTCGATGCTGCCGTCATCCAGGCTGTCGCCGAAGATCGCCTGCAGCTCGTCGAACTCCAGGCGCGCCGCGGTCTCCGGCTGGCCCGGCCCTTGAATGGCCTGATCCAGCCCCAGCACATGGGCCAGGTCGCGCCCCTGGGCCCAGGCCTCGAACAGCTCGCGAATGCTGGCGATGGTATAGCCGCGCTCCAGCAACTGGCCGATCAGCTTGAGTCGCGCCAAGTGCTCGCCGCCATAGATGCCCAGGCGGCCGCGCCGCTCCGGCGGCGGCAGCAGACCACGGTCTTGATAGGCCCGCACATTGCGCACCGTGCTTTGCGCGGCCTGGGCCAGTTCGTCGACCGTGTACTCGGCGGCCGCCGCGCTGACCGTAGGTGCGGCCGCGCCGAGCAGGCGTTGCAGGAAAAGAGAGGCTGTATTCATGGCGCGATCATAGCCGCGCGCCCCGG
>DATDTH010000173.1:0-9551 GCA_035290985.1 Pseudomonas sp.
GGCTCGCTGCCAAAACCCAGGCGCTGCAGCCCCTCGGTCACCGCCCAGGTGTAGAGCCCCAACCCCTGCTTGACCGCCAGGCTGGTCAGGGTCTGCAGGACCCGCGGTTCGTCCCAGGATTCGATCACCACCAGCTTGACCTTGGAATCCAGCACCAGACCCAGATCATGGATATCGTTCTTCACCGCCGCTCCTTGTGAATGCCGGCCAAGGCTGGCCGGCTGGCCATGCACCCCGGTAAACTCCAGGGCCCCAACCCCAGATCGGGAGACTGTCAGTGGATTGTCTGTTTTGCAAGATCGCCGCCGGGGAAATCCCCGCGCGCAAGCTCTACGAAGACGACCAGGTCGTCGCCTTTCACGATATCGGCCCCCAGGCGCCGGTGCATTTTCTGGTGATTCCGAAAAAGCACATCGCCACCCTCAATGACCTGGGCGAAGACGACAAGGCCCTGGCCGGGCATATCCTGTTCACCGCCCAGCGCCTGGCCAAGGAGCAAGGCTGCGCAGAGGGCTTCCGCGTGGTGATGAACTGCAACGAAGAAGGTGGACAGACCGTCTACCACATCCATATGCATGTGCTGGGTCGACGCCAGATGACCTGGCCGCCGGGTTGATACGCGGTTTTATCGCGCTTGCCCTGAGCCTCCTGAGCGTCCAGCCGGTTTACGCCCTGGAAGCCGGCACTGTGTTTCACGACAGGCTGAACGACTCCGAACACCCAGGCCCCGAATTGGTGGTGATCCCGGCCGGGGGTTTTCTACTGGGCGATGCCAGCGGCCAGGGCAATCACAACGAACGCCCCGCGCGGGTAATCGCCATCGAGCGGGCCTTCGCCCTGGGCCGCAGCGAGCTGACCTTTGCCGACTGGCGGCGCTATGCCCAGGCCAGCGGCGAGCCCATGCCGGATAACGAAGGCTGGGGTCTGTCCGAACAACGGCCGGTGATTCATGTCAGCTGGCTCGAGGTCCAGGGGTATTGCCGATGGCTGTCGCGCGCCACGGGGCAGCACTACCGCTTGCCGACCGAAGCCGAGTGGGAATACGCCGCGCGCGCGGGCAGCACAGGCACCTATTGGTGGGGCGAGCAGCTCGACAGCCCCGAGACGCGCCCTCGCGCCCATTGCCGGGGTTGCGGCACGGCCCGCGGCCTGCAGGCCAAGAGCGCCCAGGTCGGCCAGTTCGCGGCCAATGCCTTCGGCCTGTATGACACGGCCGGAAATGTCTGGGAATGGACCGCTTCCGCGTTCGTCGCGCCCTTCGACGGCAGCGAAAGCGCCGCGGCCGGCCTGCTGGACAACCGTCCGCGTGTGGTGCGCGGCGGCGGCTGGAACAGCGGCCCGGCCTACCTGCGCAGCAGCCTGCGCGACCTCAAACAGCCCCAGTACAAAGGCTATGCCCTGGGCTTCAGGGTGCTGCGCGAGCTGCCCTAGGGCCTGCGGGCATTCCGGCGCGGCCGTGCGGGGAGTGTCCACAGCCCCTAACGCGGGTCAAGCCTTGCACGGGTGGTTCGGGTAAACTGAGGTCCAGATCGCTTACGGAGGCGCCCCATGACCAGTGAACGTCACTATTCCCCAGTCGATCGCCTGTTACTGCAGGCCGATGCCGCGCTGCGTACCCTGCTGCCCTTCAGCGGCCAGCCCTATCGGCCGTCTCCGGCCATCCTGCAGCCGGATGCGCAGCTGAGCCAAACCGAGACGCGACATGTCGCCGGCCTGATGCGCATCAATCACACCGGCGAAGTCTGCGCCCAGGCGCTGTACCAGGGCCAGGCGCTGACCGCCAAGCTGCCGCAGGTGCGCACGGCCATGGAACATGCCGCCGAAGAGGAAATCGACCACCTGGCCTGGTGTGAACAGCGCATCCATCAATTGGGCAGCCACACCAGCGTGCTCAACCCGCTGTTCTATGGCCTGTCCTTCGGCGTCGGCGCGGTCGCCGGTCTGATCAGCGACAAGGTCAGCCTGGGCTTCGTCGCCGCCACCGAGGACCAGGTGTGCAAGCACCTGGACGAGCACCTGGAGCAGTTGCCTGCCGAGGATGAAAAATCCCGCGCCATACTCGAGCAGATGCGCAGCGACGAACAACGCCACGCCACTACCGCCCTGGATGCCGGCGGCTTCCGTTTTCCAGCACCGATCAAGTTCGGCATGAGCCTGCTGTCCAAGGTCATGACCAAGACGACTTATAGGATGTGAGCAGCTGCAAGCTACAAGCTACAAGCTACAAGCAGCGACAAGCCTCAAGCGAAAGTCACAGACAACACAAAGGGCGCCGAGGCGCCCTTTGTGTTGATGGCTTGCAGCTTAAAGCTTAATGCTTGCCGCTGCCCTTAGGCGGGCATATTGCGCCCGTAGAAGATCTCCAGCATCTCGTGCTTGACCCGGGTGGTCACCAAATCCCGCTGTTCGGTGGACAGGTTCTGCGTGGCGTCGCCAAACAGGTAATTGTCCAGTTCGAACTCCTTGAGCAGCATCTTGGTGTGGAACAGATGCTCCTGGTACACGTTGACGTCGGTCATCTGGTAGGCCGACTGCGTGTCCTCGGACAGGTAGTTCTGGATCGAATTGATCTCGTGGTCAATAAAGTGCTTCTTGCCTTCCACGTCACGGGTAAAACCCCGCACCCGGTAGTCGACCGTGACTATGTCCGAGTCGAACTGATGGATCAGGTAGTTCAGCGCCTTCAGGGGCGAAATCACCCCACAGGTGGACACGTCTATATCCACCCGGAACGTCGCGATACCGTCCACCGGATGGATCTCCGGATAGGTGTGCACCGTGATGTGGCTCTTGTCCAGGTGCGCCAGGATGGTCTCCGGCAGGGGACCCGGTGACTCCTCGATCTGGCTGTCGGTGGGCGTCACCGGCTGCTCGGAAATCAGGATGGTCACGCTGGCGCCTTGCGGGTCGTAATCCTGACGGGCAATGTTCAGGATATTGGCGCCGATGATGTCGACCACATCGGTGAGAATCTGCGTCAGGCGCTCGGCGTCGTACTCGGTATTGATGTACTGGACGTAGGCCTGCTGGTCTTCCGGCGTTTCCGCGTAGCAGATGTCATAGATGTTGAAGCTCAAGGTCTTCGTCAGGTTATTGAACCCGTGGAGCTTGAGTTTGCTTTTCACCGTTGGAAACTCTCTTTATCGATGCGGCACAGCCGCGTGATCGAGCATGCCCGTCAGATGCGAAATACGCGTCTGCGTAGGACGGTTAACACCTCTTTCGCGATGGCGATTTTGGTTGTTTGGCTACAGCGCCGACTACTATGCCGGCCGGCCCCTTAAAAGGCGCGCCATTATGCAGAGCCAGATCGGCCACGGCCAGAGTGTGCCACGTTTTATATGACAGGCCGCTGCCGACCGACAGCCGCGCTCAACCGAGTTCGACTATCTCGTAAGCATGGCTGATCTCGACGCCGGCGCGCCCCAGCATGATCGAGGCCGAGCAGTATTTTTCCGCCGACAGTTCGACGGCCCGCTTGACCTGTGCCTCTTTCAGCCCTCGGCCCTTGACCACGAAATGCAAATGAATCTTGGTAAAGACCTTGGGCTCTTCCGTGGCCCGTTCGGCCTCGAGAAATACCTCGCAACTCTCCACCATCTGACGGGATTTCTTCAGGATACTGACCACATCGAAATTGCTGCAGCCGCCCAGGCCGATCAGCAGCATTTCCATCGGACGTATGCCCAGGTTACGCCCGCCGCTCTCCGGCGGGCCATCCATGACCACGGCATGGCCGCTGCCGGACTCGCCGATAAACAGGGCTTCGCCAGCCCATTGAATACGTGCTTTCATTGCCCCTATGCTCCTCAATACCGCCTCGATGCTGCAAGGGCGCAGAAGATAGCACAGGCCACCCAGGTTCATGAAAAGGCCAGGTTCGGTCATTGCAGCGACCTCAACGCTACCTGCGTCGCAAATTCGCGCAACCGATGGCGACCAGCCTGTTAAGCTCAAAGGCGATAAATGGCACACTAGTAGAATAATAAAAAACAATAAACTGACACGCCAACAAGGCGCATCTTTTTCGGGACTCGGGCATGGTTGCAATAACCCTTACACCTAAAATCAAGAATCTCGACAAGCTACTCGCGCACTGCCATCGCCGCCGTTATACGGCGAAAAGCACCATCATCTATGCGGGCGATCGCTGCGAAACCCTGTTTTTCATCGTCAAGGGCTCTGTCACCATCCTGATCGAGGATGACGACGGCCGGGAAATGATTATCGCTTACCTCAACGCCGGGGATTTCTTCGGTGAGTTGGGGCTGTTCGAAAAGGAAGGCAGCGAAAAGGAACGCAGCGCCTGGGTCCGCGCCAAGACCGAATGCGAGGTGGCGGAACTCAGCTACACCAAGTTCCGCGAACTGACCCAGCAGGACCCGGAAATCCTCTATACCCTCGGCAGCCAGATGGCCGACCGGCTGCGCAACACCACGCGCAAGGTCGGCGACCTGGCCTTTCTCGATGTCACCGGGCGCGTCGCACGAACCCTGCTGGACCTGTGCAAGCAACCGGACGCCATGACGCACCCCGACGGCATGCAGATCAAGATCACCCGCCAGGAAATCGGCCGCATTGTCGGCTGCTCGCGGGAGATGGTCGGTCGCGTGCTCAAGGCCCTGGAAGAACAGGGACTGGTCCATGTGAAAGGCAAGACAATGGTGGTGTTCGGCACCCGCTGATTACGCGCCCATAAAAAAGCCGGCGCTAAGCCGGCTTTTTTATGGGGACCGTTCGACGACGTCAGTCCACATCGGCGACAAAGGTCGCACCGCCGCGCTCGGGAAAGAACAGGCGCTGCAACTCGGCGCCGGGGTTCTCGGCGCGCATAAAAGCTTCGCCGACCAGGAAGCCATACACCTGGCTGATTTCCATCAGCTCCACGTCGGCCCGGTGCAGGATGCCGCTCTCGGTAATCACCAGCCGGTCCCGCGGCACCCGCGGCAGCAGGTCGAGGGTGGTTTCCAGGCTGACCTCGAAGGTGTGCAGGTTGCGGTTGTTGATCCCCACCAGCGGCGTATCCAGGGTATTCAGGGCACGTTCCAGTTCGGCCCCGTCATGCACCTCGACCAGCACATCCAGCCCCATATCCTTGGCCACGGCGGCCAGTTCGCTCATCTGGCCGTCGTCCAGGGCGGAAACGATCAGCAGCACGCAATCGGCACCCAGGGCACGGGCCTCGACTATCTGGTAGGGGTCGATCATGAAATCCTTGCGGATCACCGGCAAGTCGCAGACCGCCCGCGCCTGCTGCAGGTAAGCGTCGGCGCCCTGGAAGAAATCCACGTCGGTCAGTACCGACAGGCAGGTGGCGCCACCGGCGGCATAACTCCTGGCCAGCTCGGCGGGCACGAAGTCTTCCCGCAGCACGCCCTTGCTCGGCGACGCCTTCTTGATCTCGGCGATCACCGCCGGCTCCTTGCGCCTGGCCTGCTCCAGCATCGCCCGGGCGAAGCCCCGGGGCGCATCCGCGGCCCGGGCCTCGCGCTCGAGTTCGGCCAGGCCGACCAGGGTGCGCCGCGCGGCGACCTCCTCGACCTTGCGCGCCAGGATCTTTTCCAGAACGGTGGGCAGACTCACGCTTCATTCTCCTGGCGGCACACCGCCGTAAAGGACACCAGCTCTTCCAGTTTCTCCCGGGCCAGGCCGGTATGCAGGGCATCATGGGCCAGCTGCATGCCCTCGCGCAGGCTGCTGGCCAGGTCCGCAGCATAGAGCGCAGCACCGGCGTTGAGCACTATCATCTCGGCGGCTTTTTGGCCGTTCTCGGTCTTGCGTCGGCCCAGGGCATCGCGTATCAGTTCCAGGGAGTCCGCCGGGGTCTCCACCGTCAAGCCGATCAGGCTCTGGCTCTTGATGCCGAAGTCTTCCGGCTGGATCCGATACTCGCTGACCACGCCGTCCTTCAATTCCGCCACATGGGTCGGCGCGGCCAGGCTGATCTCGTCCAGCCCATCCTGGGCATGCACCACCAGCACGTGCTGGCTGCCCAGGCGCTGCAGCACCTCGGCCATGGGCCGGCACAGGGCCTGACTGAAGACCCCGATCACCTGGTGCCTGACCCCGGCCGGGTTGGTCATGGGCCCGAGCATATTGAACAGGGTGCGCAGGCCCAGCTCGCGACGCGGGCCTATGGCATGCTTCATCGCGCCATGGTGGGCCGGAGCGAACATGAAGCCCACCCCCACGCTCTCGACGCAACGGGCGATCTGCGCCGGCGTCAGGCTCAGGTAGACACCGGCGGCTTCCAGCAGGTCGGCACTGCCGCTCTTGCCGGACACCGCGCGGTTGCCATGCTTGGCCACCCGGCCACCGGCCGCCGCGACCACAAAGGCCGCCGCGGTCGAGACGTTGAAGATATTCATGCCGTCGCCGCCGGTGCCGCAGGTGTCGACCAGGCACTCGGCCTGGATGGTCACCGGGGCCGCCAGCTCGCGCATGACCTGGGCAGCGCCGACTATCTCGTCGATGGTCTCGCTCTTCATGCGCATGCCCACCAGAAAGGCACCGATCTGCGCATCGCTGCACTGGCCGGTCATGATCTGGCGCATCACGTCCTGCATTTCCTCGGTGCTCAGGTCCAGTTGCCCGACCACGCGGTTCAGCGCTCCCTTGATATCCATCAGCGTACGCCTCCGCTTTGCTTGAGGAAGTTGGCGAAGAGTTCATGCCCTTGCTCGGTGAGTATGGACTCCGGATGGAACTGCACGCCCTCGACATTCAGGGTCTTGTGCCGCAGCCCCATGATCTCGTCCACGGCACCGTCCGCGTGCTGGGTCCAGGCGGTGATTTCCAGGCAGTCCGGCAAGGTCTCGCGCTTGACCACCAGGGAATGGTAGCGGGTCACGGTCAGGGGCAGGTTAAGCCCGGCGAACACGCCCAGGCCCTCGTGGAACACCGGGCTGGTCTTGCCGTGCATCACTTGCCGGGCGCGCACCACGTCACCACCGAAGGCCTGGCCGATGCTCTGATGGCCCAGGCAAACGCCGAGGATCGGCAGCCGGCCGGCGAAGTGTTCGATCACCGCCAGGGAAACGCCGGCCTCGGTGGGTGTGCAAGGACCCGGGGAGACCACGATGCGTTCGGGCCCCAGAGCCTCGATCTCGGCGACGCTCAACTCGTCGTTGCGGATCACCCGCACCTCAGCCCCCAACTCGCCCAGGTACTGCACCACGTTGTAGGTAAAGGAGTCGTAATTATCGATCATCAGCAGCATGGCTCTTACTCCTGGGCAGCCGCGTGGGGCTCGTTCGGGTTGCTCTGCTCGGCCAGCGCCACGGCGCGGAACATGGCCCGACGCTTGTTCAGCGTCTCTTCCCATTCCAGGGCTGGCACCGAGTCGGCGACTATGCCGGCCCCCGCCTGCACATGCAGCTCGCCGTCCTTGATCACCGCGGTGCGGATCGCGATCGCGGTGTCCATGTTGCCGTTCCACGCCAGATAGCCCACGGCCCCGCCGTAGACACCGCGCTTGACCGGTTCCAGTTCGTCAATGATCTCCATGGCCCGCACCTTGGGCGCCCCGGACAGGGTCCCGGCCGGCAGAATCGCCCGCAGCGCGTCCATGGCCGTCAAGCCGTCCTTTAGATGGCCGGTGACGTTGGAAACTATGTGCATCACATTGGAATAGCGCTCGATGACCATTTTCTCGGTCAGCTTGACCGAACCGGTCGTGGCGACCCGGCCGACATCGTTGCGGCCCAGGTCGATCAGCATCAGGTGTTCGGCCAGCTCCTTGGCATCGGACAGCAGGTCGACTTCCAGGGCCAGATCGGCCTCCTCGCTGGCCCCACGCGGGCGGGTGCCGGCGATCGGCCGCACGGTAATCAGGTTGTCCTCGACCCGCACCAGCACCTCGGGCGAGGAACCGACTACATGGAAATCGCCGAAGTTGAAGAAGTACATATAAGGCGTCGGGTTGATGCAGCGCAGCGCCCGGTACAGGTCGATGGGCGCCGCCTGGAACGGAATCGACATGCGCTGGGAAATCACCACCTGCATGCAGTCGCCGGCCAGGATGTATTCCTTGATCGCCTCGACCGCGCCCTCGTAGTCCGCGCGACTGAAACTGGAGCGAAACAGCGGCTCCGGACCGGCCGGTGCGTTCAGGTCGACGCCCAGGCGCGGGGTGATAGGCTGGCGCAGCCGCTGCAGCAGTTCCTGCAGGCATGCCTGGCCCTGTTCGAAGGCATTGTCCTGGGCCGGGTCGGCCAGCACTATGGCGTGCATCTTGCCCGCCAGGTTGTCGAATACGACCACTGCGTCCGAGACCATCAGCAGGATATCCGGCGTGCCCAGCGGATCGGGATTGGGCGAAGTGCCCAGGCGCTGCTCGACATAGCGCACGCTGTCGTAGCCGAAATAGCCCACCAGCCCGCCGTTGAAGCGCGGCAGGCCGGCAATGATTGGCACGTTGTAGCGAGCCTTGAAGGCTTCGACGAAGGCCAGCGGATCCTCGGCCTCCAGACGCTCGATCTCGACGCCGTCGCGGGTCACGCTGACCTGCTGGCCCTGGACCCTCAGCACGGTGCGACACGGCAGGCCGATGATCGAATAGCGCCCCCACTTCTCGCCGCCTTGCACCGACTCCAGCAGGTAGGAGTTGGGCTGGTCGGCCAGCTTCAGGTAGATCGACAGCGGCGTGTCGAAATCGGCCAGGGTTTCACAGGCAAGCGGAATGCGGTTGTAGCCGGCAGCGGCCAGGCGCAGGAATTCTTCGCGGGTCATGATGGCTCTCGTGGCTCGAGCGTCCCGAATGGCGCAACTGTGCGGCAGGAGTCGGAACGCGGGTTGGATCGGTCTAGGGGCAAACGCGCCGGCGGGCCGGCCAGCATCAAATCAGGCGCGCCAACGCCAGCGCGCCAGGGCCTTGAGGATTTTCATCCCGGATTTGATAAACCAGTGTTTGCGGGTGACCACCACGGTGCAGTCTCTTTGGCGGGAGGAGAGTTCGACTATATCGGGCAACGTTATCTCAGCGCTTGACGGGACGCAACCCGGCAACAGCGCGCGCAAATCGTCGATGACCAGGGCCGGCGATTCTTCGGCGATGGGCCGGCCGTGGTTGTAGCCGTAACTTAGGGCCACGCACAGCACGCCCGCGGCCTTGGCGGCCAGCACGTCGTTGCGCGAATCGCCGACGAACAGCGCCTCCTGGGGCGCGACCCCGGCCATTTTCATCACCTGCAGCAGCCCGGTCGGATCCGGCTTCTGCTGGGGCAGGGTGTCGCCGCCGAGTATCCAGCGGAAATAGCGGCCGATCTTCATTTCATCCAGCAGCGGCGCGACGAATTGCTCCGGCTTGTTGGTGATCAGGGCCATTTCGATTCCCTGCTTCTTCAGCCACTTGAGGGTGGTGCGCACGCCAGGGTAGACCTGGGTCAGGCTGTGGCTGTCGGCATAGGCCTCGAGGAAGAGCGCCAGCGCCCGCTCGGCTTCGGCCTCCTCGACCGCCTCATGTTCCAGCGCACCTGCCAGGGCGCGGCGCACCAGCACCCGGGCGCCATTGCCGACCCAGTGCCGCACCGCCCCGACGCCCGCCGCCGGCC
>DATDTH010000174.1:0-2704 GCA_035290985.1 Pseudomonas sp.
CCCTTGACCGCGTTGATGCTCATCAGCGCGTGGGCCAGCTCAGCATCCAGGCGATCGAAGATAGGCTCGCCCAACCCAGGCATCACGCCCTCGGCAACCACGGTAATCTTCGCCCCGACCGAATCCTGGTCGCGGCGCAGCTGGTCCATATAGGCCTCAAGCTCCGGCACCTTGTCCGGGTCCGGGCTGAAAAAGGCGTTGTCTTCCACGCCGTCCCAGCTCTTGAACGGAATCTCGATCGGCCCCAACTGGCTCATGTAGCCGCGCACGCTGATACCGAAACCGGCCAGCACCTTCTTGGCAATCGCCCCGGCCGCTACGCGCATGGCGGTTTCCCGCGCCGAACTGCGACCGCCGCCGCGGTAGTCGCGGATGCCGTATTTGTGCTGGTAGCTGTAGTCGGCATGGGCCGGGCGGAACAGGTCCTTGATCGCCGAATAGTCCTTGGACTTCTGGTCGGTGTTGCGGATCAGCAGGCCGATGGGGCAGCCGGTGGTCCGCCCCTCGAACACCCCGGAGAGGATTTCCACCACATCGTCTTCCTGGCGCTGGGTGGTGTGGCGGCTAGTGCCCGGCTTGCGCCGGTCCAGGTCGCGCTGCAGGTCCTCCAGGGACAGTTCCAGGCCCGGCGGGCAGCCGTCGACTATGGCCACCAGGGCCGGACCATGGCTTTCGCCGGCGGTGGTGACGGTGAACAGCTTGCCGTAGGTATTGCCGGACATGCAGGATGCTCCGCGTAAATCGGCCAGAAACGTCAATCGGCCAGAAACAAGGGCCGCACAGTATACCCGTGGCGCCCGCCCAGTTCACCCACGAACCTTGCGCCGCCCCGCGCGTCCAAGCCTCACCCTCCTCATCCAGTAGTCCCTCCATGTTGCGAGTATTCGCCTTGATCCTGCCCCTGCTCACCGGTCTGGCCCAGGCCACGCCCCATACCCTGCTGCAACGGCCGCTCGAGCTGGACACCGGCAGCGGCGTGCTGCACGGCACCCTGCTGCTGCCGCAAAGCGCCGAGCCGGTGCCCGTGGCCCTGCTGATCGCCGGTTCCGGGCCCACCGACCGCGACGGCAACAACCCCAACGGCGGGCGTAACGACAACCTCAAGCGCCTGGCCCAGGCCCTGGCCAAACACGGCATCGCCAGCCTGCGCTACGACAAGCGCGGCGTCGCCAAGAGCCTGGCGGCGACGCCCCGGGAAGAGGACCTGAGCGTCGAGCGCTACGTCGCCGATGCCGAAGCCTGGGGGCGAAAACTGCGCGCCGACCCGCGCTTCGGCCCCCTGACCCTGATCGGCCACAGCGAGGGCGCCCTGATCGCCAGCCTGGCCGCCGAACAGGCCGGCGCCTCGGCCCTGGTCGCCATCGCCGGCAGCGCCCGACCCATCGACCAGGTGCTGCGCGAGCAGTTGCGCCAGCAATTGCCGCCCCCCCTGCTGGCCCGCAGCCTGGCGTTGATCGACGGCCTGAAAGCCGGACGGCCGCAGCCCGAGGTGCCCGACGCCCTGCAGGTGCTGTTTCGCCCCAGCGTGCAGCCCTACCTGATCTCGCTGTTTCGCCAGGACCCGGCGGCGGCCTTCGCCCGCCTGAGGATACCCGCACTGATCGTCCAGGGTCGTCATGACATCCAGGTCGGGCCCCAGGATGCCGAGGCGCTCAAGGCGGCCAAGGCGGACGCCGAACTGGTGCTGGTGGACGGCATGAACCATCGGCTACGCATAGTGCCGACCGAGTCGATCAACCGGTCGAGCAGCCAGGACGACTCGACACTGCCGCTGGCGCGGCTGCTGACGGACGCGGTCATCCTGTTTATCCAGCGCAATGCCGCGCTGCTACCCTCCAGTAACGCGACCCTCAGCCGATAGCTGGGGGGCATGGCGCAGAGAATGCAGAGGACGCAGCGGATGACCGACAACCAGGCTTCACCCCCAGTGACGGAACCCGCCGTTGCCCAGCCCCACCCCTGGGCCGAGTTGGAGCCGGAACAGTTTCGCCTGCTGCGCCTGGCGCCGCTGGCCACCGACCGCAACACCGGTGCCCGGCCGCTGGCGTTCGCCCAACTGGGCCGGGTCGAACGCCATGCTCGCGAGCAGAGCCTGCTGCGCCTGAGCCTGCGCCTGCCCGGCCAGCGCACGCACAAAGGCTACAACCAGTTGGAGGTCTGGGCCGATCACCGCAACCAGGAAGTGCGTTTCGGCCTGGACAGCGGCGTGCATGTCGAGCCGCAGAACCGCGGCCTGGGCCGTTTCCTGCTGGCCCAGGGCATCGCCTGGGCCCAGCAGCGCTGGGCCAATTACAGCGTCGAAGGTGGCGCGCTGGCGGTCAAGGACATCCCCAACGACGACACCCGCCTGCGCCGCGACCGCTTTCTCAGCGCCCAGGGTTTCAGCGTCGACTACCAGGATCCGCTGCTGATCAGGGCCAATTACAGCGCCCCGCGCATCAGCGCCCTGGTCAGCGACTGGAACCCGGACAAGGTCCAGCTCATCGAACTGCTGGACGCGGCGGCCATGCTGCAGCAGGCCGAGCAGACCCTGCGCGAGCAGGAGGTCAAGCTGCGCAAGCTGGAGCAGCGCGTCAGCCTGTTCCAGCGCGAGGACAGCACCCTGAGGTTCACCATCGCCTGCCTGGTGGCCTTCAGCGTATTCCAGGCCGGCCTGCTGATCTGGATCGCCACCCGCTGATCGACACCGGTTGCACGCCGATGG
>DATDTH010000175.1:0-16195 GCA_035290985.1 Pseudomonas sp.
AGGGCGAGGGCCAGTGCGGCGATAAGCGTGCGTGGCATGGCGGTACTCCGTTTACGGGTTGTTGGCCACGGCCTGGATGGCCGGTGACGGGGTGGACGGGATGGCATTGCCGCTGGCAAAGACCTGGCTGCCGACGACTCGCAAGGAAATCGCCTGGTAGGGGGCTTGAACCTGGATGTCGACCGTGGTCATGCCCAGGGCGGTGGGCAGGCTCAGCTGGTGCTGACCCTTTTTCAGGCGCAGGCGGGCGACTTGGATGGTGTCCGGCAGGGTGCGCCAGGTGCGTTCATCGGCCCCTTCGGTGATCGCCGAGGCAATGCCCAGGGCCAGGCCGGCCAAGGGGTTGACGTCATTCAGTTGTTTTTGCGCGACGCTGCGGGTCGCCGCCCGTACGGTGGTGCGCAGGATAATGCCCGGCATGTCGTCGCGCAGGGCGCGTCGCGACATGGCATCGATGCTGCTCAGTTCGCTGAGCGCGATGGGCTGGCCGTCCAGGTTCAGGCTGGAAAAGCTCGGCGTGCTGGTGTCGGCCTTTATCAGGGGAAAGGACAGGGGGGTAATGATCAGGCCCGAGCTGGTGGGGATCGGCAGGGGAATGCGCATCGAGTCGCGGGCGGGTGCCAGGCCGGACTGCACCACCAGCAGCACGTCGCTGTCATCCGCGGCTTTGTCCGTTGCCGGCGCGTCGAGGGTCAGCAGTGCCTGTTCCAGCAGCGGGGTATCGGGGCGCAGTTCGGCGGCCTTGCGATAGCCGGGCGCGGCCAGGCCCTTTTCGCCCAGGGCCTCGTAGACGAACCCGGACAGGTAATGGCTGAAGGCGCTCTGGTAGCTGTTCTTCAAGCCTACGACCTCAGGGTCGTTCAGGGCTTCCACCGGGTAGCCCTGCAGGTCCTTGTACTCGGTGGTGACGCCTTTCTCCTTGGCCTCTTCCTCGCGCTTGAGGTATTCCGTGTCACGCAGTTCGGCGATCAACGCCTCGCGCTCATGGGTCTTCTTGATTTCAGTGCGGGCCTTTTCGAAATCGTTGAGGGCCAGGTCGTTGAGGGCCATCTGGGTGGTCAGCATGACTTTTTCGTAGTCGTAGCCTTCGTAGCGACGCACCTTGTCGTTGACCAGGAAGCTGCCGACTTCGCCGAGGTACTTATCGGGGTCGGCCTTGACCGATTCCTCCCATGCGGCCACCACCTGGTCGGCGGCTTGCCAGGCGAGTTGGCTGCCGGCCAGGTCGCCCTTGGCGCGGAGCAATTCGCCCTTCTCGAGGAAGTAGAGCAGGTCCTTGTCGGCGGAACCGTTGTTCTTCTCCAGCAGGGCCAGGGCGCCGTCGACGTTGCCGGCGCCCAATTGCTGGCTGGTCTCGCTGAGCTCGGTTTCGTAGCTGCGGAAGGTCGAGCAACCCGCCAGTTGCAGGCAGGCGACGAGCGCCAGAACGGATAAAATACGAGGGGACATCGTGACTCCTTCGATCCCTGAAATTGGTGCAAGCAACCCTGCTGGCCTGCTTTCCGGGGAGAGGGTGCGGGCCGCTTGGCCGCTCACCGGAACCTGTGCAAGGCTTGGGTTCGCCCTGAAAAGGCGCGCAATTATACGCACAACTTCTCGCCAGATAGTGGCATTTTGAGGTGGTATGGCCAGTACCGTTGTGCGGGAAGGTCGGGTCCGTCACAGGACCGTCTTGGTCCCTGGTGTGCCGGCCTGCATACTGTCGGTCCCTTTGTCTTGGAGTCCTTGTCCATGCGCGTGTGGATCGATGCCGATGCCTGCCCCAGGGCGGCCAAGGAGCAACTGGTGAAGTTCGCCCTGAAGCGGCGCTTCGAGGTGCTGCTGGTGGCAGGGCAGGCCCAGATCAAGCCGGCTTTTGCCTGCGTGCGCCTGATCGTGGTGCCCAGTGGGCCGGATGCGGCGGATGATTACCTGGTGGAGCATGCCGTGCCCGGCGAACTGGTGATCTGCAGCGACGTACCCCTGGCCGACCGGCTGATCAAGAAGGGCGTGGCCGCCCTAGACCCCCGTGGCCGCGAATTCGATCCGCAGAACATGGGCGAGCGCCTGGCGGTGCGTAACCTGTTCACCGAACTGCGCGAGCAGGGTCAGGCCGGTGGCGGCCAGGGGGCTTATGGGGAGCGCGACAAGCAGGCCTTCGCCAATGCCCTGGACCGGATACTGACCCGACTGGCTCGGGTATAGCGGGTATCGAGGTACCCAAAGCGCTTCGGCGACGTTCGTAGGCTGGGAAGAGCTGCAGTTTGGCGAAACCCGGCAAGTAGGGTGTACTCGCCGAAGGCAGTACACCAGAGGGCGTCCAATGCGGAATGCGGCGCTTTGGCGAAGTCCGCTTCCCCGGTCGATGCGTTAGGCGCGCCTTACAGGCCGTTGAAAAACGTAGGCGAGGCAACGCAGGTAGTTTTTCAATAGCCTGTCAACCGCAGAGGTAGGTGCCGGTGCCTACGGCCACCAGGGTGCCGTCGTCGCTGTGCAGTTCCGAGCGCACCACCGCGACCTTGTTGCCGGAGCGCAGCAGCACCGCCTGGGCGGTGAAGTGCTGGCCGCGGCCGGGCCGCAGGTAGTCGATGCGCAGGTCGATGGTGCCGAGTTTCGACAGCCGTGCCATGCGTTCGGCGCTGGGCAGCTGGCGGTGGCGTTCGAAGGCGCCGATCAGGGCCATGGCGCCGCCGGCCACGTCCAGCAGGGAGGCGATGACGCCGCCATGGAGGATGCCGTGGACGAAGTTGCCGATCAGCTCGTCCTTCATTGGCAGGCTCATGCGCACCCGCTCGGTCGACAATTCGTCGAGCTGGATGCCGAGCACCTGGTTGAAGGGGATGCGCTGGAAAAACTGGCTGACCGCCTGCTGCAGTTCGGCGGTCAGTTCGAAGGGCGGTTCGTGCATGGACTGGGTTCCGCGGGAGGCAGGGGGGCTTCACGCTGCCCCAGCGCGGCCGGTTTGGCCAGAGGGGCGGCCGCTCTAGCCCGACTATTGGCGGGATCGGCCTGCCGGGCCGGGCCTTTCCTGGCCGGGCCTGTTAGGAAGGGTGGGCGGTCAGCTCCAACACCCGGTCGACCAGCTTGTTGATGCCCGAGGCGGCTTCGCTGATGGATTGGGCGAGCATATAGGCCGGGGTGGTGACGAGCTTGCGCGCGGTGTCTTCGACTATTTCATCCACCGCGCAGGCCTCGTGATTGGCGCCCATCTTGCCCAGCTCGGCGCTGGTGTCGGCATCGTTGCCCACAGTGCAGGTTACGCCCTGGCCATAGATCCGCGGGGCCAGCACCGGTGCGATGCAAATCAGGCCGATCGGCTTGCCGGCCTGGGCGAAGGCCTGGGCCAGCGCCAGCACGTCCGGTTGCACGCTGCAGTGGGCGGCACTGATGGCGAAATCGCTGAGGTTCTTCACCACGCCGAAACCGCCGGGCAGGATCAGCGCATCGAAGTCTTCGACCTTGGCTTCGCGCACGTCCTTGATCTGGCCGCGGGCGATGCGCGCCGCTTCCACCAGCACATTGCGTGACTCGGCCATCTCGTCGCCGCTGTAGTGATCGACTACGTGCAGCTGTGGCACGTTCGGGGCGAAACACTGGACCTGAGCGCCGCGCTGGTCGAGGCGCAGCAGGGTGAGCACGCTTTCGTGTATCTCGGCACCGTCGTAGACGCCGCAGCCGGACAGAATCACCGCAACTTTCTTGTGCATAGCGTACTCCTGGTTACTGGATTGGGCCCCGTTTCGCCCGCCAGGTTCCCGCTGCGTTGCGCAAGCGTGGGCTGTCGTCAAATGCCGCTCGGGCTGTCATTCGGGGCCCGGGCCTGGACTTGGCCCTGGGTTAGCATCAGCGCCAGTCTAGCATCAGGCTGGCGCCCGCTACTCAATGACCCGCTCCGGGAACCTCGATGAACTACATCCTCTATGCCGTGCCCGTGTTTTTCCTGCTGATCGGCCTGGAGCTGCTGGTCGACCGCTGGCGTGGCGTCGGCAACTACCGCCTGGCCGACACGCTCAACAGCCTCAGCGCTGGCGTGCTGTCGACCACCAGCGGCCTGCTGACCAAGTGCGTGGGCCTGCTCAGCTATACCTTCGCCTGGCAGCAATGGGCGCTGTTCGAGCTGTCGGCCGATAGCCTCGGGGTCTGGTTGTTCGCCTTCGTGTTCTATGACCTCTGCTACTACTGGCTGCATCGCCTGGGCCACGAGCGCAACCTGCTCTGGGCGGCCCATTCGGTGCATCACCAGAGCGAGGACTACAACCTGTCCACCGCCCTGCGCCAGAGCAGCACGGGTTTCCTGTTCGGTTGGATCTTTTACCTGCCGATGGCGCTGGCGGGGATTCCGCCCCTGGTCTTCCTGACGGTCGCGGCGCTGAACCTGCTGTACCAGTTCTGGGTGCACACCCGCCATGTGCCCAAGCTCGGCTGGCTCGAATGGGCATTCGTCACCCCGTCCAACCACCGGGCCCACCATGGGCAGAACGCGGTCTACATGGACCGCAACTACGGCGGGGTGTTTATCCTCTGGGATCGCCTGTTCGGCACCTTTCAGGAGGAGCTGGACGCGCATCCGGTGATCTTCGGCGTCACCACGCCCCTGGCCAGCTGGAACCCGCTATGGGCCAATCTGCAGTTCTATGTGGCGCTGTGGCACGATGCCGTGCGCGCCGAGCGCCGTTGGGACAAGTGGCGCATCTGGTTCATGCCCACCGGTTGGCGGCCGGCGGACGTGGCGGCCCGGTATCCCCAGGCCAAGTCGGACCTGAGCCGCTTCGTCAAGTTCGAGGTGCCGCTGTCCCGGGTCCAGAAGCTGTATGCGGCGCTGCAGTTCGCGGTTTATGTGCTGGGCGGCAGCTACTTGTTGGCCGGCGGTGACGCGCTGGGGCTGCCCGCCTTGCTGCTGGGTTGGGTCTGGATGGTATTCGGGCTCTATAGCCTGGGGGCCTGGCTGGAGAACCGGCCCTGGGCCGTGACGCTGGAGGTGGCGCGCCTGCTGCTGAATGTGCCGGCCCTGACCTTGGCCCAGCAGGTCGGCCTGCTGCCCGGCGAGGTGCTGGGTTGGGGGCTGCTCGCGGCCTACAGCCTGCTCAGCGGCCTGGTATTGCTGGGTCTGCGCCGGCGGGCAACCGCGGCGCAGGTGGGCTTATCAGTCGCGTTCGGGGCGCGGCGTTTTCAGCCAGCGCCTCAGCCAGAGGACGCCGCCCAACAGCAGCAGGGCGCCCAGCACCCATAGCTCGTATTGCTTGATGTTGCCGAGCAGGCCTTCGAGCACCGAGCCGAAGTGGAAGGCCGCCAGGCCCAGGGCCAGGGCCCACACCGCCGCGCCTAGGCCGTTGAGCAGTAGGTAGCGCAAGGGCGGATAACCCGACAGGCCGATGGCCACCGGCATCACCGTGCGCAGGCCATAGACGAACCGAAAGCCCAGCACCCAGATGTCCGGGTGGCGGCGCAGGTAGATCAAGGCCTTGTCACCCATCACCTGCCAGCGCGGTTTGCGTGCCAGCAGGCGGCGGCCGTGTTTGCGGCCGAGGTAATACCAGAGCTGGTCGCCACTGTAGCTGCCGAAAAAAGCGGTGAGCAGCACCAGGTCGAGTTGCAGATAACCCCGGAAGGCGAGAAAGCCCGCCAGCACCAGAATGGTCTCGCCTTCGAGAAAGGTGCCGACAAACAGCGCCAGATAGCCATAATCCTGCAGAAGCTGTTCGAGCATGGGGCCACGCCGAGAAGAAAGTGCGCGCAGCCTACGCCTTCCGATTGGCGAGGAAAAGCGCTGGTCGTTCGGCGCGGGGCTGGCCAGAATGATGCGCTCGGCCTGGCGTGGGTCTTTGCCCCTCCCGTTGCGGCAAGCCGTCGCAGCACTGCCCCGGACTGTCATCAGCCGGTCATACTGTCGGCCTATAACTGTCACACTCGCCTGTAATGCGGGCTTTGGAGTCTGTCGTGAGTTTTGCCAATCGTCTGTTTCCCGCCACCCGCCTGCGTCGTAACCGCCGTGACGAATTTTCCCGGCGCCTGGTGCGGGAAAACCAGCTGACGGTCGATGACCTGATCCTGCCGGTGTTCGTGCTCGACGGCGAAAACCGCCGCGAAGCCATCGACTCGATGCCGGGCGTCGAGCGCCTGTCCATCGACCTGCTGCTGCAGGAGGCCGAAACCTGGGTGGCCCTGGGCATTCCGGCGCTGGCGCTGTTCCCGGTGACACCCCCGGCGAAGAAGACCCTGGATGCCCGTGAGGCCTGGAACCCCGAGGGCATCGCCCAGCGCGCCATCCGCGCCCTGCGCGCGCGCTTTCCAGAGCTGGGCATCATCAGCGACGTGGCTCTGGATCCCTTCACCACCCATGGTCAGGACGGCATACTCGACGAGAGTGGCTACGTGCAGAACGACGTCACGGTCGACGCCCTGGTCAAGCAGGCGCTGTCCCATGCCGAGGCCGGGGCTCAGGTGGTCGCGCCGTCGGATATGATGGACGGCCGGGTGCAGGCGATCCGCGAAACCCTGGAACTGGCCGATTTTCCCAACGTGCGGATCCTGGCCTATTCGGCCAAGTACGCCAGCGCCTACTACGGCCCCTTCCGCGATGCGGTGGGTTCGGCCGCGAACCTGGGCAAGGGCAACAAGGCCAGCTACCAGATGGACCCGGCCAACGGCAACGAGGCGCTGCACGAAGTGGCCGCCGACCTCGCCGAAGGCGCCGACATGGTAATGGTCAAGCCGGGCATGCCCTATCTGGACATTCTCTGGCGGGTCAAGGAAGAGTTCCGCGTGCCGACCTTCGTCTACCAGGTCAGCGGCGAGTACGCCATGCACATGGCGGCGATCCAGAACGGCTGGTTGAGCGAGGCGGTCATACTCGAGTCCCTGACCGCTTTCAAGCGTGCCGGTGCCGATGGCATCCTCACCTATTTCGCCGTGCGTGCGGCCCAATTGCTGAAAACGCCTTAAACAAGGGCCAAGGCCCTTCCAGGATGGTTCGATGAATACCGAAGGACCCACACCCGTCGCCTCCGTCGACGTGCTCGAGGCCGCGCCGGCCGACGTTGCGGCGGTCGCTACCGCGCCGGTCGCTACCGCCCCGACCGAAGCGCCGATCGCCGAGACACCGGCCGTGGAAGCGCAGGCGCCGGCGGCCTATGTGGTGCCGGGACTGGATGACAGCAGCCTGTATATCCACCGCGAGCTGTCGCAGCTGAAGTTCAATATCCGCGTGCTGGAGCAGGCGCTGGACGAGTCCTACCCCTTGCTGGAACGCTTGAAGTTCCTGCTGATCTTCTCCGGCAACCTGGACGAGTTCTTCGAGATTCGCGTGGCCGGCCTGAAGAAGCAGATCACCTTCGCCCGCGAGCAGGCCGGAGCCGACGGCCTGCAGCCGCACCAGGCGCTGAGCCGGATCAGCGAGCTGGTGCATGAGCAGGTCGAGCGCCAGTACGCCATCCTCAACGACATCCTGCTGCCGGAGCTGGAGAAGCACCAGGTGCGCTTTATCCGTCGGCGGCACTGGACGGTCAAGCTCAAGGCCTGGGTGCGGCGCTATTTCCGTGACGAGATCGCCCCGATCATCACCCCCATCGGTCTCGATCCGACCCACCCCTTCCCCTTGCTGGTGAACAAGAGCCTGAACTTCATCGTCGAGCTGGAGGGCGTCGACGCCTTCGGCCGCGATTCCGGGCTGGCGATCATTCCGGCGCCGCGGCTGCTGCCGCGGATCATCCGGGTGCCGGAGGAGGTGGGCGGCGCCGGCGACAATTACGTGTTCCTCTCCTCGATGATCAATGCCCATGCCGACGACCTGTTCCAGGGCATGAAGGTCAAGGGCTGCTACCAGTTCCGCCTGACCCGCAACGCCGACCTGTCGGTGGACACCGAGGACGTGGAAGACCTGGCCCGCGCCCTGCGCGGCGAGCTGTTCTCCCGGCGCTACGGCGATGCGGTGCGTCTGGAGGTGGCCGACACTTGCCCGAAACAGCTGTCCGACTACCTGCTCAAGCAGTTCGGCCTGTCGGAAAGCGAGTTCTATCAGGTCAACGGCCCGGTCAACCTGACCCGGCTGTTCAGCATCACCGGCCTGGACAGTCACCCGGAGCTGCAATACAAGCCCTTCACCCCGGTGATCCCCAAGCTGCTGCAGAACAGCGACAACCTGTTCAGCGTGGTCAGCAAGCAGGACATCCTGTTGCTGCACCCCTTCGAGTCCTTCACCCCGGTGGTCGACCTGCTGCGCCAGGCGGCCAAGGATCCCCAGGTGCTGGCGGTCAAGCAGACCCTGTACCGCACCGGCGCCAACTCGGAAATAGTCGATGCCCTGGTGGAGTCGGCGCGCAACGGCAAGGAGGTCACCGCGGTGATCGAGCTGCGCGCGCGGTTCGACGAGGAGTCCAACCTGCAGCTGGCCAGCCGCCTGCAGGCGGCCGGCGCCGTGGTGATCTATGGGGTGGTGGGGTTCAAGACCCACGCCAAGATGATGCTGATCCTGCGCCGCGAGAACGGCGAGCTGGTGCGCTACGCCCACCTGGGCACCGGCAACTACCACGCCGGCAACGCCCGGCTGTACACCGACTACAGCCTGATCACCTCGGACGACGCCCTGTGCGAGGACGTCTCCAAGATGTTCAGCCAGCTGATCGGCATGGGCAAGACCCTGCGCATGAAGAAGCTGCTGCACGCGCCCTTCACCCTGAAGAAGGGCATGCTCGACCTGATCGCCCGGGAAACCCTGCATGCCAGCGAAGGCAAGCCGGCGCACATCATGGCCAAGTTCAACTCGCTGACCGATCCGAAGATCATCCGCGCGCTGTACAAGGCCAGCCAGACCGGCGTGAAGATCGACCTGGTGGTGCGCGGCATGTGCTGCCTGCGGCCGGGCATTCCCGGGGTGTCGCACAATATCCAGGTGCGCTCGATCATCGGCCGCTTCCTCGAGCACACGCGCATCTACTACTTCTACAACAACGGCGAGGAGCAGCTGTACCTGTCCAGCGCCGACTGGATGGAGCGCAACCTGGACAAGCGGGTCGAGACCTGTTTTCCGCTGGAGGGCAAGAAGCTGATCCTGCGGGTCAAGAAAGAGCTGGAGGCCTACCTGACCGACAACACCCAGAGCTGGCAGCTGCAGTCGGACGGGCGCTACCTGCGCAACAGCCCGACCGGCAACCAGAACCCGCGCAATGCCCAGGCCATGCTGCTGGAGAAACTGACCAACCCGGTGGTCAGCGTACGCTGAGGCGAAAGCCGATCCGCGTCAGCCACTGCGCTTCCTGTTCGAAGTCGGCCTGGGTCAGCGGGTTGGCCTCCAGCCAGCCGTCGGGGAACTGCACGTCCAGGCTCTGGGGTCCAGCCAGCAGCTGCACCCGTGGCATGGTCTGGGTGCCGCGGATGTGGTGGAAGAGGATGGCGAAGCGCAGCAGCACGCAGAGGCGGATCAACTTGATGCCTTCCTCGCTGAGTTCGGCGAACTTGTCCGCCGGCAGGTTGCGCCGGTGGCCACGCACCAGCAGGGCCAGCATCTGCTGGTCCTGGCGGGAGAAACCGGCCAGGTCGGAGTGTTCGATCAGGTAGGCCCCGTGCTTGTGGTAGTGGTAGTGGGCGATGTCCATGCCCAGCTCGTGCACCCGCGCGCCCCAGGTCAGCAGCTCGCGATGCCATTCGTCGTCCAGCGCCCAGGCATCGGCCACCTGTTCCAGGGCCGAGAGCGCCTTGGCCTCGACCCGTGCCGCCTGTTCCAGATCGACGTGATAACGCTCCATCAGCGCGCTGAGGGTGCGTTCGCGCACGTCCTCGTGGTGATGGCGGCCGAGCAGGTCGTAGAGCACGCCTTCGCGCAGCGCGCCCTCGGAGTGGTGCATGCGCTGCAGGTCCAGGGCATCGAAGATGGCTTCCAGTATCGCCAGGCCGGCGGGGAAGATGGCGCGGCGGTCCGGCTTGATGCCGTCCAGGTCGAGCTTGTCCACCTCGCCGAGCTTGAGGATCTTGCGCTTGAGCCAGGCCAGGCCCTCGGCATTGACCTCGCCGTTGCCGTGGCCGGCACCCTTGAGCACCAGGCCGATGGCGCGGATGGTGCCGGAGGCGCCGACGGACTCCTGCCAGCCGAGGCGGCACAGGCCATGCTCGATGCCCATCAGCTCCAGGCGGGCGGCGGTGTAGGCCTGGGCATAGCGGGCCGGGGTGATCTTGCCGTCGCGGAAATAGCGCTGGGTGTAGCTGACGCAGCCCATCTGCAGGCTTTCCCGCAGCAGCGGTTCGAAGCGCTGGCCGATGATGAATTCGGTGCTGCCGCCGCCGATGTCCGCCACCAGGCGCCTGCCCTGGGCCTCGGCCAGGGTGTGGGAGACGCCCAGGTAAATTAGCCGGGCTTCCTCGCGGCCGGAGATGACTTCCACCGGATGGCCGAGAATGGCTTCGGCGCGGCGGATGAAGACGGTGCGGTTGCGCGCTTCGCGCAGTGCGTTGGTGCCCACCACCCGCACGGCGCCGGGAGGCAGGCCGCCGATCAGCTGGGCGAAACGGCGCAGGCAATCGAGGCCGCGCTGCATCGACTCCTCATTGAGCAGGCGTTGCTCGTCTATCCCCGCGGCCAGTTGCACCTTCTCGCCCAGCCGTTCGAGGATGCGGATCTCGCCATGGTCGGCTTTGGCCAGCACCATGTGGAAGCTGTTCGAACCCAGGTCGATGGCAGCGATCAAGGCAAAACTCTCGGCAGGTGTGTGGGGCATGATGGACGATCTCAGGGCTTGAGCGCGCATCCTGCCACGATAGGGCGGCGGCGCCAACGCGCGCTACGGAACGGGCGTGCCGCTTAGCGGCGTCCATTCGCTGCGGGGCCCGCTGGTGCTTGAGTGTAAGCCCTGGTTAACAGTTCGGTGCTTGGGCGTCGGTAATTAGCATTGTGCCGCCTGGCCATAGCGAAGCTCAATCGGCTGCGGCTTTCGGTCACTGGCCAGCCGGGCTATGATGGCGGTCACTTTTGCTTCCGACCCCGGAGATTTCCATGAGCGAATTCATCACCAACGTCAGCGACGCCAGTTTCGACCAGGACGTGCTCCAGGCGGATGGTCCGGTGCTGGTCGATTACTGGGCCGAATGGTGCGGGCCGTGCAAGATGATCGCACCGGTCCTGGACGAGATCGCCCAGACCTACCAGGGCAAACTCAAGGTCTGCAAGCTGAACATCGACGAAAACCAGGACACGCCGCCGAAATACGGCGTGCGCGGCATCCCGACCCTGATGCTGTTCAAGAACGGCAACGTCGAGGCGACCAAGGTGGGCGCCCTGTCCAAGTCGCAACTGGCAGCTTTCCTCGACAGCAACATCTGATCTCGCTAAAGCCCCGCACTTCGCGGGGTTTTTTACGGGCGCAAGACTAGACGCTCCGCCAAGCCGATGGTACATTCGGTCTCGCAACGGTTTCTCCGTTGCCCCCTGCAAGCCGTCGCCGCCGCATTCCTACTCGAATCAGTACGCGAACCTGTCGCCTTCTCCGCGGCGCGGCCTCTTAAGCGAACGCTTATTTCCCCTCTTTGTGATTACGTCATTCCTATATGAATCTGACTGAACTCAAGCAAAAGCCGATTACCGATCTGCTCGAAATGGCCGAACAGATGGGCATAGAAAATATGGCCCGTTCGCGCAAGCAGGATGTGATTTTCTCCCTGCTGAAAAAACACGCGAAAAGCGGTGAGGAAATTTCCGGTGATGGCGTGCTGGAGATCCTCCAGGACGGTTTCGGTTTTCTCCGTTCCGCGGACGCCTCCTACCTGGCCGGCCCGGACGACATCTATGTCTCGCCCAGCCAGATCCGTCGCTTCAACCTGCGTACCGGCGACACCATAGTCGGCAAGATCCGTCCACCCAAGGAAGGCGAGCGTTATTTCGCCCTGCTCAAGGTCGACACGATCAACTACGATCGACCGGAAAACGCCAAGAACAAGATTCTCTTCGAGAACCTGACCCCGCTGTTCCCCACGGTGCGGATGAAGATGGAGGCCGGCAACGGCTCCACCGAAGACATCACCGGTCGGATCATCGACCTCTGTGCGCCGATCGGCAAGGGCCAGCGTGGCCTGATAGTCGCGCCGCCCAAGGCCGGCAAGACCATCATGCTGCAGAACATCGCGGCGAACATCACGCGCAACAACCCGGAAGTGCACCTGATCGTGCTGTTGATCGACGAGCGCCCGGAAGAAGTGACCGAGATGCAGCGCACCGTGCGCGGCGAAGTGGTCGCCTCGACCTTCGACGAGCCGCCGACCCGCCACGTGCAGGTCGCCGAGATGGTGATCGAGAAGGCCAAGCGCCTGGTCGAACACAAGAAGGACGTGGTCATCCTGCTCGACTCCATCACCCGCCTGGCACGGGCCTACAACACCGTGATCCCGAGTTCGGGCAAGGTGCTGACCGGTGGTGTCGATGCCCACGCCCTGGAGAAGCCGAAACGCTTCTTCGGCGCCGCGCGCAATATCGAGGAAGGCGGTTCGCTGACCATCATCGCCACCGCGTTGGTGGAAACCGGCTCGAAGATGGATGAAGTGATCTACGAAGAGTTCAAGGGCACCGGCAACATGGAACTGCCCCTGGATCGTCGTATCGCTGAGAAACGGGTGTTCCCGGCCATCAACATCAACCGCTCCGGCACCCGCCGCGAAGAGTTGTTGACCGCCGAGGACGAGTTGCAGCGCATGTGGATCCTGCGCAAGCTGCTGCACCCAATGGACGAAATCGCCGCTATCGAGTTCCTGATCGACAAGCTCAAGGCGACCAAGACCAACGACGAGTTCTTTATGTCGATGAAGCGCAAATAGGCGCAACTAAGTAGGCGCTTATCGCTGAGCAGTCCAGGGCCGGGGAAACCCGGCCTTGGCGCGTCTGGGCTTTGCTGGTTTCCCGCAAAGAGTGCTTCGCCAAGCGCTTTGCGCCTTCTGAATCAACGCGTTCGGCGCTAAACTTTGCCCCCGCCCTGCACGCCCACATGAGGCTCTTGCATGCAGTACCGCGATCTGCGCGACTTTATCCGTGGCCTGGAACAGCGTGGTGAACTCAAGCGCATCCAGACGCCGGTTTCCCCCGTCCTGGAAATGACCGAGATCTGCGACCGCACCCTGCGCAAGCAGGGCCCGGCGCTGCTGTTCGAGAATCCCACCGGCTTCGCCATGCCGGTGCTCGGCAACCTGTTCGGCACCCCGAAGCGGGTGGCCCTGGGCATGGGCGCGGAAGAAGTCAGCGAGCTGCGCGAGATCGGCAAGCTGCTGGCGTTCCTGAAGGAGCCGGAGCCGCCCAAGGGGTTCAAGGACGCCTGGTCCAAACTGCCGATCTTTCGCAAGGTGCTGGCCATGGCGCCCAAGGTGGTCAAGGACGCACCCTGCCAGGAAGTGATCGAAGAGGGCGAGGCTGTCGACCTGAGCAAGCTGCCGGTGCAGACCTGCTGGCCGGGGGATATCGGCCCGCTGATCACCTGGGGCCTGACCATCACCAAGGGCCCGAACAAGGAGCGGCAGAACCTCGGCATCTATCGCCAACAGGTGATAGGTCGCAACAAAGTCATCATGCGCTGGCTCAGCCACCGCGGCGGCGCCCTGGATTACCGCGAGTGGTGCCAGAAATACCCCGATCGTCCCTACCCGGTGGCGGTGGCCCTGGGGGCCGATCCGGCGACCATACTCGGCGCGGTCACCCCGGTGCCGGACACCCTCTCCGAATACGCCTTCGCCGGTTTGCTGCGCGGGCATCGCACCGAGCTGATCAAGGCCCGCGGCAGCGACCTGCAGGTGCCGGCCAGCGCCGAAATCGTCCTGGAAGGGGTGATTCATCCGGGGGAAATGGCCGACGAGGGGCCCTATGGCGACCATACCGGCTATTACAACGAGGTCGACCGCTTCCCGGTCTTCACCGTCGAACGCATCACCCGCCGGCGCGATCCGATCTACCACAGCACCTACACCGGCCGGCCGCCGGATGAGCCGGCGATCCTCGGCGTGGCGCTGAACGAAGTCTTCGTGCCCATCCTGCAGAAGCAGTTTCCGGAGATCACCGATTTCTACCTGCCGCCGGAAGGCTGTTCCTACCGCCTGGCGGTGGTGACCATCAAGAAGCAGTACCCGGGGCATGCCAAGCGCGTGATGCTCGGGGTCTGGTCGTTTTTGCGACAGTTCATGTACACCAAGTTCGTTATCGTCACCGATGACGACATCAATGCCCGGGACTGGAACGACGTGATCTGGGCCATCACCACCCGTATGGACCCCAAGCGCGACACGGTGCTGATCGACAATACGCCGATCGACTACCTGGACTTCGCCTCGCCGGTCTCAGGCCTGGGCTCGAAGATGGGCCTGGACGCCACCCACAAGTGGCCGGGCGAGACCAGTCGCGAATGGGGCCGGGTAATTGTTCAGGACGAGGCGGTCAAGCGCCGGGTGGACGAACTGTGGGCCGAGTTGGGAATCGATTGATGCGCGTGACTTTGCAACCCTCCGGCGCGGTGCTGGACATGCTGCCGGGCGAACCGGTGCTGGAGGCGGCGCGGCGCCTGGGTTACGACTGCCCGCAAAGCTGTCGTAACGGCAATTGCCATGTCTGCGCCGCCTTGCTGGTCGAGGGCCGTGTGCGGCAGAACGGCGTGACCCTGAAGCAGGGCGAGCTGTTCACCTGCCTGGCCGAGCCGCTGGAAGACTGCGTGCTGCATTGGGACGGGGTGCTGGCCCCCGGCGAGTTGCCGGTGCGCGAGCTGGCCTGCCAGGTCATCGAGTGCGCGGCGGTGGGCGGTGATGTGTTCCGTGTCCGCCTGCGCGCACCGGCCGGCAAGCCGCCGCGCTACCATGCCGGCCAGTACCTGTTGCTGCAGCGCCAGGATGGCGACTACGCGGCCTTTTCCCTGGCGTCGGCGCCCCATGCCGGACGCGACCTGGAGTTGCATATACTGGCCCGGGACGGGGCGACCCTGGCGCTGCTGGAGTGGCTGCTGACCCAGGGATTGGCGCGGGTGCGCTTGCCGTTCGGCGACACTCACCTGGCCGAATTGCCCGCCGGCCCGCTGGTGCTGATCGCCGCCGGCACCGGCATGGCGCAGATGGACAGCCTGATCGAGCATTGCCGCGTCGCGGGCTTTGCCCATCCCGTGCACCTGTACTGGGGCGCGCGGCGGCCAGCGGATTTCTACCAGCTACCGCGCTGGGCCGAGTGGCAGCAGCTGCCCAACCTGTTCCTGCATCAGGTGGTCAGTGAGCCGGATGGCTGGCAGGGCCGCTCGGGCCTGTTGCATCAAGTGGTGCGCGAGGACTTCGCCGACCTGGGAGCCGTGCATGTCTATGCCAGCGGCTCGCCGGCCATGGTTTACGCGACCCTCGATGCCCTGGTGGCGGCGGGTATGGACGCCCATCAGATGCGCGCCGATGTGTTTGCCTATGCACCGCGCTAGTCCCCAGGCTGGCGATATGTATAGCGCTCGATAAATAAGCGCTTGTCAGCACCTGGCACCGGTTATAGCATCGCCTTCGAAGCAGGTTCGCTTCGATTCACTACCGTTACATGCAGCGCCTGGATGGCCTCGCAGTCGATGGGCGCCAGACGGGGTACATGGAGTTCGCTGGAGGCAAGGATGTCATGGCTAGCACTTTTCACTCGCGTCAAGACCTGGTCCGCCTATTGGAGCTGGCACAGCTCTGTATCCGGGCCAGCAGCAACAGGGCGGATGTCGACCAGGTGGTCGCCTTGGTCCGCGGCGTCATTCCGTTCTCGACCCTCCTGCTCGGCCTGGATACCGGCCCCACCCTCAGTTTGAGTCAATCTCGCCAGCTGCTCCACTACGGCCATGATGCCGCATGGATCGAGCTGTACTGGCGCAAGGGCTTGCAGTTCCAGGATCCGGTGCTGCTGCGAGCGCAGCGGCAAGAGAACGCTTTTACCTGGCGGGATTGCCAGGGGCCGGCCGGTGGCGAATTTCTCGAGCTGTCGCGGCCCTTTATCGGTAGCAATGGCCTGGCCTGTGGGGTCAAGGGACGGGGGCGCAGCGGCGCGACCCTGATTTCCCTGGCCTTGCCGGTGGACTTGCCGGCGGCGGACTATCTGGAGGCGTTGGACTACCTGGCGCCGCACCTGCACGAGATATTCAATCGGCCGGGCGAGCTGAACCGCTGTGGCCTGATGGCACCGGAGATTTCCCTGCGCGAGCTGGAGGTGCTGCAGTGGGCCAAGGAGGGCAAGAGTAACTGGGATATCTCCCATATCCTG
>DATDTH010000176.1:0-8546 GCA_035290985.1 Pseudomonas sp.
ATACAGCCCGGCGGCAAAGGGCGCCAGGCCGCC
Source organism: Pseudomonas sp. (assembly GCA_035290985.1). Taxonomy (GTDB): domain Bacteria; phylum Pseudomonadota; class Gammaproteobacteria; order Pseudomonadales; family Pseudomonadaceae; genus Aquipseudomonas. The sequence goes on from DATDTH010000176.1 coordinate 34, forward strand.
TTCCCGCTCGATCAGGTCGGGCCAGCGCTGGGTTACCTGCAGCCGCTCGAGCAGGGCCCGGTAACCGCCATTATCGCGGTGGCGCGTGAGCAATGCCGTGGCCAGCGCGTCGCTCATGGCGCCGATGCCGATCTGCAAGGTCCCGCCATCGCGCACCAAGGTACTGGCATGCAGACCGATGCCATGGTCCTGCGGACTGACCGGCATGGCCGGCGTGGAAAACAGGGTATGGCCTTCGACTTCGTCGATCAGCAGGTCGAAACTGTCCTGCGCCAGGTCCGCATCCCCGGGCATGAAGGGCAAGTCCGCGTGACGCTGGGCGATGCAGAGGATGGCTTCGCCGGCCTGACGCCGGGCGGCCAGCAGCGGCAGCAGGTCCAGGGTGATGTCAGGGTTGCAGCTCAGGCTCAGGCGCTGCGGCCAGAGTGAATCGCTGGCCAGCAGATGCGCCACCAGGTTGACCCCTTTGCGGTCCAGGTCGCGCGCCACCTGACTGTAATTGAGGCTGACATAGGCCTGCTGCGCGACGGGATTGCCCAGCAGACTGCCCGGCTGCAGGTAGAACTCCTCGACCTGGACATTGCCCGGCAGTTCGCCCCGACGCAGGTCATGCAGGTAGTCGAGTTCCGGACAATCGCCGTAGATCCGCTCCAGGAAGGGCCCGAGCAGGCGCTGCTCCAGCTCGCTGCCCGCCGCCGGGCGGCCGAGGGACAGCGCGGTATAAATGGTCAGCGAGCGCTGCGGCTCGTGTTTGATGCGCTGGTACAGGGCATTGACGAAACGAACGGGTTTACCCAGACCAAGCGGCAGGCCCAGGCGGATCGGCCCGTCGATCTGCTGCAACACCCGATCGACGGCCTGTTCAAGGGAGCAGGTAAACACCGCATGTACCTCCTTGATGGAGCCACGGGGCGCCTCTGGCGCCCGCAGAAACGACCAGGCCGCCCGAAGGCGGCCTGGTCGTCACGTCCCCCGATTGATCAGAGGCCGGACATCTTCTGGATCGCGGCTTTCAGCTCGTCATCCGAGCAATCGCCACAGGTGCCTTTCGGCGGCATGGCGTTGATGCCGTTGATGGCATTGGTCAACAGACCGTCCAGGCCACCCTTGGCACCCGCACGCGCGGTCCAGTCGGCGCTGTCGCCGATTTTCGGCGCGCCCAGCACGCCCGGGGTATGGCAGGCACCGCAGTGCTTGGCAATTATGTCATCGCCACTGCGCGGACCACTGCTGGCCGCCGCGGCAACGGCGCCGACACCCTTGCATTCCTCACCCTGGACGCAGACTTCACCGACCGGCTTGAGCCGCGCGGCGATGTCGTCATTGGTGGCCGCCTGAGCGCTCACCGCCCACAGGGCCAATACGGCAGCTTGTGTCGCCAGCATTTTTTTTATCAGGTTCACGCGTACACCCTCATCGTGGCTAGTCACGCCCGCGGCCACGGTTTCGCGAGCGGGCGCCAGTATAACGGTTAGCCGCCCAAGCAGGAACAACCCAAGTTGTCGCAGGGTCATTGCCCGGCGCGCGGGCGCCTAGGGCTCGGGCGGCGGTTTAAAAATTTGCCGGCGTGGTGGCGCTGATCAGCCGGGCCGGCTCCTCGAAGGGATTGCGAAACCGGTGTGGCTTGCTGCTTTCGAAGTAATAGCTGTCACCGCTTTCGAGGATATAGATCTCCGCGCCCACGGTCAGCTCCAGGCGGCCTTCGACCAATAGGCCGGCTTCCTCGCCCTCATGGGTGAGCATCTCGCTGCCGGTGTCGGCGCTGGGCGGGTAGGTCTCGTCGAGAAAGGCGATGGCCCGGCTGGGGTGGGCCTTGCCGACCAGCTTCATGGTCACGGCACCGTCCGAGATGTCGATCAGCTCGGTGGCCTTGTAGACCACCTGGGCCGGGTTCTCCTGCTCCATTTCCAGGGAGAAGAATTCCACCAGGGACATGGGAATGCCGGCCAATACCTTTTTCAACGAACTGATCGAAGGGCTGACGCTGTTCTTCTCGATCATCGAAATGGTGCTGTTGGTGACGCCCGCCCGTTTGGCGAGTTCACGCTGGGAAAGGCCTTTGAGCTTGCGAATGGATTGCAGTCGGGCACCGACGTCCAATGCTGGAGTCCCCCTCGGGAAGATACGGAAATGTCGCCGTATCATGGCAACAGCGTTCAGTATTTACAACAGCTCGTGTGTAAACCTGCCCGACCGCGGCCTAATTCCCGACATGCAGCAATGGCACCCGCCGCAGGTTGCAAAACAGCTGGTAGGGAATGGTACCCGCCTGGGCCGCCACATCACTGGCCAGGACCTGCTTGCCCCAGAGTTCGACCCGGCTGCCGAGTCCGGCTTGGGGCAGGTGGGTCAGGTCCACCGTGAGCATGTCCATGGACACCCGCCCGATCAGGCGCGCGGGCTGACCGTCGATGCTGACCGGCGTGCCGCTCGGCGCATGGCGCGGATAGCCGTCGGCATAGCCCAGGGCAACCACCCCAACCCGGGTTGGCGCTGAGGTGACGAAGCGCGCGCCGTAGCCCACCGGTTCGGCGGCCGCCAGTTGGCGCACGGCGATGATCTTCGATTCCAGGGTCATCACCGGCTGCAACTGGGCGGCCAACGGGTGCGCCTGCCCGAAGGGCGTGGCGCCATAGAGCATGATGCCGGCCCGCGACCAATCGCTGGGAATGTCCGGCCAGCCCAGCAGCGCCGGCGAGTTGCGCAGGCTGGTTTCGCCGGCCAGGCCTTGGCGCGCCGCCTCGAACACCGCCAGCTGGGCGTGGCTGCTCGGGCAATCGAGCTCGTCGGCCCGGGCGAAATGGCTCATCAGGACGATCTTGCCGACCTTGCCGCTGGCCTGCAGGCGGCGGTAGGCCGCCGGGTATTCGGCCGGCTCCAGGCCGACCCGGTGCATGCCCGAATCCAGCTTGAGCCAGACGGTCAGCGGCTCGCTCAGCGCCGCCTGCTCGATGGCTTCCAGTTGCCAGAGCGAATGCACCACGCACCAGAGCCGGTGGCGCTGGATCAGCGCCAGCTCATCGGCCTCGAAAAAGCCTTCCAGCAGCAGGATAGGCGCCTGGATGCCGGCCTCGCGCAGCTGCAGCGCCTCCTCGATACAGGCCACGGCAAAGCCATCCGCCTCGTCGGCCAAGGCCTCGGCGCAACGCAGCGCACCGTGTCCATAGGCATCGGCCTTGATCACCGCCAGGGTTTTGCCGCCCGCCAGGGCGCGGGCCAGGCGGTAGTTGTGGCGCAGGGCCTGCAGATCGATCAGGGCACGGGCGGGACGCATGGCAGTTCTCGTGACAAGGCGGCGGGCCGCGCGCAGGCGCCCCGCCGAAAAAATGAAAGCGAATGACTTAGCGCTGGTTCTTGCCCAGGGCGCTGTCCCGGGCATCACCCGCCTGGGGCAAGGCGGCCACGACCGACAGCTCCACCAGGATTTCCGGCTCGCAGAGCTTGGCCTCGACCGTGGCCCGGGCCGGTGCCACGCCCTGGGGCAGCCACTGGTCCCAGACACTGTTCATGCCGGCGAAATCGGCATCGATGTCCTTGAGATAGATGGTCACCGACAGCAGATGTTGCTTGTCCGTGCCTGCCTCGTCCAGCAGCCGCTCGATGGCCGCCAGGGTTTCCCGGGTCTGCTGTTCGATGCCGGCGCCCATGTCCTCGCCGACCTGGCCGGCCAGGTAGACCGTACCGTTGTGGACGACGATCTGGCTCATGCGTGCATTAGTGTGCTGGCGCTGGATGGGCATGTTTGCCGCTCTCCTGATGGTTTCTGTAACGGGAAATCCCCAGGCCTTCGGCGCTGATCTGCGGCTGCTTGCGGGCAATCAGATCGGCCAGCAGGCGGCCGGAGCCACAGGCCATGGTCCAGCCCAAGGTGCCATGACCGGTATTGAGGAACAAGTTGCTGTAGGGGGTGGCGCCGACTATCGGGGTGCCATCCGGGGTCGCCGGACGCAGGCCGGTCCAGAACTCCGCCTGGCGCAGGTCACCGCCCTTGGGGTAGAGGTCGTTGACGATCAGCTCCAGGGTCTCGCGCCGGCGCGGATTGAGCGACAGGTCGAACCCGGCGATCTCGGCCATGCCGCCGACGCGGATGCGGTTGTCGAAGCGGGTGATGGCAACCTTGTAGGTCTCGTCGAGAATGGTCGAGGTCGGCGCCATGGCCGGATCGGTGATCGGCACGGTCAGCGAATATCCCTTGAGCGGGTAGACCGGCGCCTTGATCCCCAACGGCTTGAGCAGTTGCGGACTGTAGCTGCCGAGGGCCAGTACGTAGCGATCGGCGGTCTCCAGCTTACCGTCGACCCACACGCCGTTGATCCGGTCACCTGCGACATCCAGGCGTTGGATGGCCTGGCCGAAGCGAAATTCCACACCCAATTCCCGAGCCATTTCCGCCAGCCGGGTGGTGAACAGCTGGCAATCGCCGGTCTGGTCATTGGGCAGGCGCAGGGCACCGGCCAGGATACCGGCGACCGGAGCCAGGGCCGGCTCGACCCGGGCGATGCCGGCGCGGTCGAGCAATTCATAAGGCACACCGGACTGTTCGAGCACGGCGATGTCCTTGGCCGCGTTGTCCAACTGGGCCTGGGTGCGGAACAGCTGGGTGGTGCCCAGGCGACGCCCTTCGTAGGCGATGCCGGTCTCGGCCCGCAGTTCGTCGAGGCAGTCGCGGCTGTACTCGGACAGGCGCACCATGCGCTCCTTGTTCACCGCGTAGCGGCTGGCGGTGCAGTTGCGCAGCATCTGCGCCATCCACAGGTACTGGTCGATATCGGCGGTGGCCTTGATCGCCAGCGGCGCGTGACGCTGCAGCAGCCATTTAATGGCCTTGAGCGGCACACCCGGGGCGGCCCAGGGAGAGGCATAGCCGGGCGAGACCTGGCCGGCGTTGGCGAAGCTGGTTTCCATCGCCGGGGCGGGCTGGCGATCCACGACCACTACCTCGAAACCGGCACGGGCCAGGTAGTAGGCACTGGCGGTACCTATTACACCGCTGCCAAGCACCATTACTCGCATGTCTACCTCCATCGCCGCGTCTTTTCGCTGGCGTTCGTGTTCTTGAGCGAAGATATGCGCAGTATAGAAAGCAATCAGCAGTGCTTTTCACCATATAGCTAGCTATATTTGGCGATAACTCTTGCCGATAACGCTGTTTACAGAGGGGGCTTGCCATGCGCACCCAGCATCAAAGCCGTCGCGAACTGGACAAGATCGACCGGAACATCCTGAGGATCCTCCAGGAAGACGGGCGCATCTCCTTCACCGAACTGGGCGAGCGGGTCGGCCTGTCGACCACCCCCTGCACCGAGCGGGTCCGTCGCCTGGAGCGCGAAGGCATCATCATGGGCTACAACGCCCGGCTCAACCCGCAGCACCTCAAGGCCAGCCTGCTGGTGTTCGTCGAGATCAGCCTGGACTACAAGTCCGGCGACACCTTCGAGGAATTTCGCCGCGCGGTGCTCAAGCTGCCCCATGTGCTGGAATGCCACCTGGTCAGCGGCGACTTCGATTACCTGGTCAAGGCGCGGATTTCCGAAATGGCCTCCTACCGCAAGTTGCTCGGCGACATCCTGCTCAAGCTGCCCCATGTGCGCGAGTCGAAGAGCTACATCGTCATGGAAGAGGTGAAGGAAAGCCTGACCCTGCCGGTGCCGGAATAGGGGCAGCTGCAAGCGACAGGAGCAGCGGCAAGCTACAAGCACAAGCAAATCAGCTCCAGGCACGGTAAAAGCTTTTCGCTCTTACTTGCCGCTTATAGCTTGCAGCTTACGGCTCTTCTCTTGCCGCTTATAGCTTGTCGCTTACAACTTATCTCTACTACACCAGCACCTGCCGGGTGCTGGCGATCAGTTGGTGGATCTGCCGCTCGACCTGCGGCTCGATCGGCTGCTCGGGGCGGCGGCCGTTCGGGCAGGGCAGGTTGGGCGTGGTGCCGAACAGCCGGCAAATCAGCGGGCGCTGGTCGTAGACCTGGCAGCCATTGGGCCCCAGATGCACGCAGTTCAGCTCGGCCAGGGCGGCCTCATGCTCGGCGTCGCTTTTCACCGGCAGCCGGGCCATTTCCTCCGAAGAGGCGGTGACCGGTCCGCAGCAATCGTGGCAGCCGGGCACGCAGGCGAAGGACGGAATACGCAGGCGTAACGCATCGATCTTGCGGCTGGTGCAACTCATGAGGCGTCCAGGGTGAGAGGGCGGCGCATCTTAACAGCAAAGCGCCTGCCTTCTTGCCCGGGGTCCACGGCCCCGCCCCGGTGTTTTTGTCGCCCCCCCTTGGCGGCGGACGGCGCCCGCGCTTATGCTGCGTAAAATTTTCCAAACAAAAATCACAAAAAGATCAGGATTCCGCACATGAACGCCAGCGTTCACCGCCCGAGCCACACCGATCAGCACGCGCCCTCCTACTACGCCGCCAGCGCCAACCGCAGCCTCACCTGCCCGCCCCTGGCCGGCGAGGTGCGGGCGGACGTGTGCATAGTCGGCGGCGGCTTTTCCGGCCTGAGCACGGCACTGGAACTGGCCGAGCGGGGCTTTTCGGTGGTGCTGCTGGAGGCCCGGCAGATCGGCTGGGGCGCCAGCGGGCGCAACGGCGGCCAGTTGATCCGGGGTGTCGGCCACGGCCTCGAGCAGTTCGAAGGGCGGCTCGGGCGCGAGGGTGTACGCGAGCTGAAACTGCTGGGCCTGGAGGCGGTGGAGATCGTCCGCCGCCGGGTGGAACGCCACGCCATCGACTGCGACCTGACCTGGGGTTACTGCGACCTGGCGAACAAGCCCCAGGACCTGGCCGGCTTCGCCGAGGACGCCGAGGAATTGCGCGGCCTGGGCTATCGCCACGAATTGCGCCTGCTGCAGGCCGACGAGATGCACAGCGTGGTCGGCTCCACGCGCTATGTCGGCGGCCTGGTCGACATGGGCTCTGGCCACCTGCACCCGCTCAACCTGGCCCTGGGCGAAGCCGCCGCGGCCCAGGCCCTGGGCGTGCAGGTATTCGAGCATTCGGCGGTCACCCGCATCGACCATGGTCCCGAGGTGCGGGTACACACCGCCCAGGGCCAGGTGCGCGCCAAGACCCTGGTGCTGGCCTGCAACGCCTACCTGAATGACCTGGACCCGCACTTGGGCGGCAAGGTGCTACCCGCAGGCAGCTACGTGATCGCCACCGAGCCCCTGAGCGAGGCCCAGGCCCGCGCGCTGTTGCCGCAGAACATGGCGGTCTGCGACCAGCGCGTGGCCCTGGACTACTACCGCCTCTCGGCCGACCGGCGCCTGTTGTTCGGCGGCGCCTGCCATTACTCCGGCCGCGACCCGGCGGATATCGCCGGCTATATGCGGCCGAAGATGCTGCAGGTGTTTCCCCAGCTGGCCCAGGTGCGCATCGACTATCAATGGGGCGGCATGATCGGCATCGGCGCCAACCGCCTGCCGCAGATCGGCCGCCTGAAGGAACAGCCCAACGTCTTCTATGCCCAGGCCTACTCGGGGCACGGGCTGAACGCCACCCACCTGGCCGGCCAACTGCTCGCCGAGGCCATCAGCGGACAGGCCAGTCGCGGCTTCGACCTGTTCGCCCAGGTGCCCCATATGACCTTCCCCGGCGGCAAGCACCTGCGCTCGCCCCTGCTGGCACTTGGCATGCTCTGGCACCGCCTCAAGGAGCTGGTCTAGCAGGCTGCTGAAAAACTACCTGCGTTGCCCCTCTCGATGAAAAGAAGGGGGCGTTAAAAACAGCCCGGGACGCGGCGTCTCGGACGAACGAAGTGAGAACGTCTGCAAGACGGCCCGAAGGGCGAGCGGAGCGAGTAATGCTCATTTACACCTCGTAAACTCGCATGCGAGCCCAGTCAGCTTCCTCGCCTGTTTTTGCGGGGGGCCGCCTAGGTGGGCGCCTAGCCTTGTCTCGGCTGCCTCGTCTACGTTTTTCAACGACCTTCCAGGACCAAATGTGGACCCAAAGCGCGGCATGGGGCCTTAATCACCAAAACCCAAGACAAGGCGAACCGTCTTAGGCCGAAGCGGCCAGGGGGGTGAAGCTGAAGTAATGACGCAGGGCGCCAACCATCTCGACATAGGGCGCCGGCGGCTCCTCCAGGGAGAAACCCGAATCGTAGCTGCCCGGTGTGACATCCTCCCGGCACCACTGGCAGATGGCCGAAAAATCGACGTAACGCTCCTCGCCGTCCGCCCTGGGAATTTTCAGACGCAGGTCGAAACTCGCCCCCACCATCATCGGCAGCTGGCTGATCAGCATCAGCCCGTCCAGGGAGACATTGCCGATGTAGCCCATCGGCTTATCGGTGATGTGATTGAAGACCTTGAGGTAATAGAGCAACTGGTGGCGTTCGATGCGGCGTTGAGTAGGCATACTGGCATATCGCTATAGAAGGCAATGAAGTATGGCCGCACTACTGCCGGCAAACCCGCTTCAGCCACAACGCTCGGTAACGCGTGTGGCAAGCTGGTTACGTGCGGTGTCGATTTCGGTATCGCTGTAGAAAACCGGCTCGCCCTTCGCATCCTTC
>DATDTH010000177.1:0-4152 GCA_035290985.1 Pseudomonas sp.
GGATAGTCGGAGCGCTGGTGCTGGTGGCGCTGGCGGTGATCTTCCTGCCGATGTTGCTGTCGCGGGAGGACGAGGCGCGCCGGGTGCAGGTCGAGGCCCCGGCCATGCCCCAGGCCCCGGTCATGCCCCTGATCGAGGTCGAGCCGGTGATAGTGCCGGAGCCGCAACTGCTGCCCGACGAGCCGATCCCGGGGGATGCGCCGGCAGTGCCGGCGACGCCCGAGCCGCCGGTAGCGGCGCAGCCGCCGAGCGCGGTGCCGAAACCACCGACAGCCCAGGTCGCGGTGCCGGAAACGCCCAGCCGCCTGGATGCCAACAACCTGCCGATCAGCTGGTCGGTTCAGTTGGCCAGCCTGTCCAGTCGCGAGAGCGCCGAAAAACTGCAGAAAAGCCTGCGCAGCCAGGGTTACAACGCCTATATCCGCACGGCCGACAGCATGAACCGGGTATTCGTCGGGCCGCTGATCGAGCGGGCCGAGGCCGATCGTTTGCGCGACCTGTTGAGTCGCCAGCAGAAGCTCAAGGGCTTTGTGGTGCGCTTCCAGCCCGAGAGGGGCTGACAGGTCATCCGGGATCTTTGCGCGCGGCTAGCCCGGCCTACGTGCAAGTGGTGCGATGTCGCTCTGGTAGGGCGGGTGCAACCCGCGAGCTTTTGCGTGGTTGTGATGCCATTCCCGTGCTTGCTCACCGAGCCTCAAGGCGGTAGGGAAGAAATCACCTCGGGTGCAACAGAGCGTAAAGCTCTGCTTACCCGATGGGGCGGGCTCTGTTAAAATGCAGCGCCTTTTCCGTCGGTAGGCTGCAACGTGCTATTTACCTGGGTCGATTGGGCGATCATCGCCATCATCGTCATCTCCGGTCTGATCAGCCTGAGGCGCGGCTTCGTCAAGGAAGCCCTGTCGCTGCTCACCTGGATCATTGCCGGGGTCGTCGCCTGGATGTTCGGCGGCGCCCTCTCGCAGCACCTCAGCGAGTTTATCGAAATGCCCTCGGCCCGGGTCATCGCGGCCTGTGCCCTGTTGTTCGTCGCCACCCTGCTGGTCGGCGCCCTGGTGAATTTTCTGATCGGCGAGCTGGTGCGGGTCACCGGCCTGTCGGGCACCGATCGCCTGCTCGGCATGGTCTTCGGCACCGCGCGCGGCGCCTTGCTGGTGGTGGTGCTGGTCGGCCTGGTCAGCCTGGCGCCGGTGCAGCAGGATCCCTGGTGGCAGGAGTCGAGCCTGGTGCCCCATTTTCTGATGGTCGCCGACTGGTCGAAGAACCTCATTCTGGGGTTGAGCAGTCAGTGGCTTGCCAGCGGTATCAGCGCACCCGCTGCGCTGCCGTTTCAAGAAGCGCTGTTGCCGCCTAAACTGGCGCAATAAGCCGCTTTGCAATTAGCCGGATTCATTGAGTAGGGGTTGCGTCACATGTGTGGCATCGTCGGTATCGTCGGTAAGTCGAACGTCAATCAGGCGCTGTATGACGCGCTCACCGTCCTCCAGCACCGCGGCCAGGACGCTGCCGGTATCGTGACCAGCCATGAAGGCCGGTTATTCCTGCGCAAGGACAATGGCCTGGTGCGTGACGTGTTCCAGCAGCGGCATATGCAGCGCCTGGTCGGCCGCATGGGCATCGGCCATGTGCGCTACCCGACCGCGGGCAGCTCCAGCTCGGCCGAGGCCCAGCCGTTCTACGTCAACTCGCCCTATGGCATCACCCTGGCGCACAACGGCAACCTGACCAACGTCGAGCAGCTGGCCAAGGAGATCTACGAATCGGACCTGCGCCACGTCAACACCAATTCCGACTCGGAAGTGCTGCTCAACGTCTTCGCCCATGAGCTGGCGATGCGCGGCAAGCTGCAGCCCACCGAGGAAGACGTGTTCGCCGCCGTCAGCGATGTGCACAAGCGCTGCCGCGGCGGTTACGCGGTAGTGGCGATGGTCACCGGCTACGGCATAGTCGGTTTCCGCGACCCCAACGGCATCCGCCCGATCGTCTTCGGCCAGCGCCACACCGACGAAGGCGTGGAATACATGATCGCCTCGGAAAGCGTGTCCCTGGACGTGCTCGGCTTCACCCTGATTCGCGACCTGGCGCCGGGCGAGGCGGTCTACATCACCCAGGACGGCAAGCTGCACACCCGCCAGTGCGCGAGCAACCCCTTCTACGCGCCCTGCATCTTCGAACATGTCTACCTGGCCCGTCCGGACTCGATCATGGACGGCATCTCGGTGTACAAGGCGCGCCTGCGCATGGGCGAAAAACTCGCCGAGAAGATCCTGCGCGAGCGGCCCGAACACGGCATAGACGTGGTTATCCCGATTCCCGACACCAGCCGCACCGCGGCCCTGGAGTTGGCCAATCACCTGGGCGTGAAGTTCCGCGAAGGCTTCGTCAAGAACCGCTACATCGGCCGGACCTTCATCATGCCGGGCCAGGCGGCGCGCAAGAAGTCCGTGCGCCAGAAGCTCAACGCCATCGAGCTGGAATTTCGCGGCAAGAACGTGATGCTGGTGGACGACTCCATCGTGCGTGGCACCACCTGCAAGCAGATCATCCAGATGGCCCGCGAAGCCGGGGCGAAGAACGTCTATTTCTGCTCGGCGGCCCCGGCGGTGCGTTACCCGAACGTCTACGGCATCGACATGCCCAGCGCCCACGAGCTGATCGCCCACAACCGCACCACCCAGGAAGTGGCCGACCTGATCGGCGCCGACTGGCTGATCTACCAGGACCTGGAAGACCTGGTGGAAGCGGTGCGCGAAGGCAACCCGGCGATCCAGGGCTTCGACAATTCGGTGTTCGACGGCCAGTACATCACCGGCGACATCAACGAGGCCTACCTGAACAAGATCGAACGGGCGCGCAACGATGCGACCAAGTTCAAGGATCAGGCGGCCAGTTCGGTCATCGGCCTGTACAACGACTGATCGTGGAGAAAGGCGCATGACGCAGGATTGGAATGCCGGTCGGCTGGACAGCGACCTGGAAGGCGTGGGCTTCGACACCCTGGCCGTTCGCGCGGGCCAGCACCGTTCGCCGGAAGGGGAGCACGGCGAGCCGCTGTTCTTCACCTCCAGCTACGTGTTCCGCAGCGCCGGCGATGCCGCGGCGCGCTTCGCCGGCGAGGTGCCGGGCAACGTCTACTCGCGCTACACCAACCCCACGGTGCGCTCCTTCGAAGAGCGGATCGCCGCCCTGGAAGGGGCCGAGCAGGCGGTGGCCACGGCTTCGGGCATGGCCGCCATCCTGGCCATGGTCATGAGCTTGTGCAGCGCCGGCGACCATATCCTGGTCTCGCGCAGCGTGTTCGGCGCCACCGTCACCCTGTTCGAGAAGTACTTCAAGCGCTTCGGCATTCAGGTCGACTATGTGCCGCTGATCGACCTGGGCGCCTGGGAACGGGCCTTCAAGCCCAACACCCGGTTGCTGTTCGTCGAGTCGCCGTCCAACCCCCTGGTCGAACTGGGGGACATCGCCGCCCTGGCCGAACTGGCCCACGCCCACAACGCCTTGCTGGCGGTGGACAACTGCTTCTGCACCCCGGTGCTGCAAAAACCCCTGGGCCTGGGGGCGGATATCGTCATCCATTCGGCGACCAAATTTATCGACGGCCAGGGACGTTGCCTGGGTGGAGTGGTCGCCGGCAAGGCCGAGCTGATGAAGGAGGTGGTGGGCTTCCTGCGCACCGCCGGGCCGACCCTCAGTCCGTTCAACGCCTGGGTCTTTCTCAAGGGTCTGGAAACCCTGCGCCTGCGCATGCAGGCCCATTGCGCCAGCGCCCAGGTGCTGGCCGAGTGGCTGGAACGTCAGCCGGGGGTGGAGAAGGTCTATTACGCCGGCCTGCCCAGTCATCCGCAGCACGAACTGGCCAAGCGCCAACAAAGCGGTTTCGGCGCGGTGGTGAGTTTCGAGGTCAAGGGCGGCAAGGAGGGCGCCTGGCGCTTTATCGACGCCACCCGGCTGATCTCGATCACCGCCAACCTGGGTGACAGCAAGACCACCATCACCCACCCGGGCACCACCACCCACGGCCGTCTGTCGCCGGAGGACCGCGCCACGGCGGGCATCCGCGACAGCCTGATCCGTGTGGCAGTGGGCCTGGAAGAGGTGGTCGACCTGCAGGCCGACCTGGCGCGCGGCCTGGCCGCGTTGTAAAACAACGGC
>DATDTH010000178.1:0-6011 GCA_035290985.1 Pseudomonas sp.
GAGCCCCTGGGCCCGCTGCTCGACCGGGCCGCCGGGCTGTTCGCCAGCGCCGTGGTGAGCGCCGAAGGCAGCGAGGGCACCCTGGCCTTCGTGCAGAAACGTCCGCCAAGTTGGGCATTGTAGGGGCGAGCTTGCTCGCGATCGGATGAACCAGGCCCGGAGTGCTTCCGGGCGATGACCAGCAGGAACACGATGATGCCCGCCTTTCACAAGATCCTGATCGCCAACCGCGGCGAAATAGCCTGCCGGGTGATGCGCACTGCCCATGATCTGGGCTACCGCACCGTGGCCGTCTACAGCGAGGCCGACACCGACGCGCGCCATGTGCAACTGGCCGACGAGGCGGTGTGCATCGGTCCGGCGCCGGTCAAGCAGTCCTACCTGGTGATCGACAGCCTTATCGCGGCGGCGCTGAAGACCGGCGCCGACGCGGTGCACCCGGGCTACGGCTTTCTCTCGGAAAACGCCGTCTTCGCCCAGGCCTGCGAAGCGGCCGGCCTGGTCTTTATCGGCCCCAGCGTCGAGGCGATCCACCTGATGGGCAGCAAGCGCCTGTCGAAGATCGCCATGCTCGAGGCCGGGGTGCCCTGCATCCCCGGTTACGAGGGCGCGGCCCAGGACGAGCAGACCCTGACCCGCGAAGCCGCCCGCATCGGCTACCCGCTGATGATCAAGGCCAGCGCCGGCGGTGGCGGCCGTGGCATGCGCCTGGTGCATGAAGCCGGCGAGCTGAGCGCCCAGCTCCGCACCGCCCGCTCGGAGGCCGAGAACGCCTTCGGCTCCGGCGAACTGATTCTCGAACGCGCGGTGCTGCAGCCACGGCATGTGGAGATCCAGGTGTTCGGTGACCGGCAGGGCCATATCCTCTACCTCGGCGAGCGCGACTGCTCGGTGCAGCGCCGCCACCAGAAGGTGGTCGAGGAAGCCCCGTGCCCGGTCATGACGCCTGAACTGCGCCAGGCCATGGGCGAGGCCGCGGTCAAGGCCGCCGCCTCGGTGAACTACGTCGGTGCCGGCACGGTGGAGTTCCTGCTGGACGCCAGCGGTGCCTTCTTCTTTCTGGAAATGAACACCCGCCTGCAGGTCGAGCACCCGGTGACCGAGCTGATCACCGGCCTGGACCTGGTGGCCTGGCAACTCCAGGTCGCCGCCAGCCAGACGCTGCCGCTGCGCCAGGAAGAGGTCGTGCTCAGCGGCCACGCCATGGAGGTGCGACTGTATGCCGAGGACGCGGCCCGGGATTTCCTGCCGCAGACCGGCACCGTGCACCGCTGGGAACCCGCGCTGCTCGACGGCATCCGCCTCGACCATGGCCTGGTCGAAGGCCAGCCGATCACCCCCTTCTACGACCCCATGCTGGCCAAGATCATCGCCCATGGCGCCACCCGCGACGAGGCGCGCCGCAAGCTGATACGCGCCGTGGAAGACTGCGTCCTGCTGGGCGTCAACGGCAACCAGCGCTTTCTCGCCAACCTGCTCAAGCACCCGGCCTTCGCCGCGGGCCAGGCCACCACCGCCTTTATCGGCGAACATTTCCGCGACGACCCCAGCCTCAGCCCGCAGGCGCCGACGGCCGCCGAGCTGGCCAGCGCCGCCGCCCTGTTCTACCAGGCCTCGGCCGACGCCCGTGCCCACCAGCCCGGCCTGTCCGGCTGGCGCAATGCGGGAAATGCCCCCTGGCGCTTCCTGCTGCAGCACGGCGAACAGCGCCTGAGCGTGGAGCTGATGGTGATCGAATCCGGCCACCAACCGCGCCTCAGGGCCCTGGTCGGTGATGAACAGGTCGAACTGCGCCTGCTCGGCACCGATGGCCGCTGGGCCAGTGTCGAACTGCAGGGCATTCGCCGGCGCATCGCCTATCACCTGGACGGCGAGCAGCTGTGGTTGCACGGCCAGTACGGCAACCTGGCGCTGGTCGATATCACCCACGCCCCGGCCGACGGCCAGCAGGCCGCCCGCTCCGGTACGGTCAAGGCACCGATGGACGGCGTCATAGTCGAGGTCCTGGTGGAGGAAGGTACCCGGGTCGCGAAGGGCCAGCTGCTGGTGGTGCTGGAGGCAATGAAGATGGAGCATCCGCTCAAGGCCGGGATCGACGGCACCCTGCGCCGCGTCGGCGTGAGCAAGGGCGACCAGGTGAAGAATCGCCAGCTGCTGGTGGAAATCGAAGCCGACCCAAGCTGAATACCCATGCACAATAACAAGACAGGAAGCACCGCTATGTCACTACACGGCAAGACCTTGTTCATCACCGGCGCCAGCCGCGGCATCGGCCGCGAGATCGCCCTGCGGGCCGCCCGCGACGGCGCCAATATCGTCATCGCGGCGAAAAGCGCCGAGCCTCACCCCAAGCTGGCCGGCACCATCCACAGCGTGTCCGCCGAAGTCGAGGCCGCCGGTGGCCAGGCCCTGGCCCTGCAACTGGACGTGCGCGACGAGCAGGCGGTGAAGGTCGCCATGGCCCAGGCCGCCGCGCATTTCGGCGGCATCGACGCTCTGATCAACAACGCCGGCGCGATCAAGCTGGTCGGGGTCGAGCACCTGGAGCCGAAGCGCTTCGACCTGATGTTCCAGATCAACACCCGCGCGGTGATGGTCTGCAGCCAGGCGGCCCTGCCCTACCTGAAAAACAGCGCCGGCGGCCATATCCTCAGCCTCTCGCCGCCACTGAACATGGACAGCAAGTGGTTCGCCCAGCACGGCCCCTACACCGTCACCAAGTACGGCATGAGCATGCTGACCCTGGGCATGAGCGCGGAATTCAAGAAATACGGCATCAGCGTCAACGCGCTATGGCCCAAGACCATGATCGCCACCGCCGCCATCGAGTTCGAACTGGGCAGCCGCGAGGCCTTCAAGCGCGCGCGCACCCCGGCCATCATGGCCGATGCCGCCCACGCCATACTCGCGAGCCGCGAGCGCAGCATCACCGGGCGCCTGCTGATCGACGAGGATATCCTGCGCGAGCAGGGCCAGAGCGCGTTCGAACAATACCGCTTCGACCCGGATGGCGGCGCGCTGATCGCCGACCTGTTCGTCGACTGACGGCGCTGCGCCTGATCGTCACCGCCAACCAGGCGGCGATCAATGCCGGTCGAGCGCCTGGGCCAGCGCTCGACTAGGGAAGCGCGGCTTTATTTCACCCAACGAAACAAAGGATTGCCATTTATGGTGATTCTGCCGACTTTCCAAAGGAGAGAAGATGGCTGCCATCAGCGCGACTCAACCCTGGCCCTCGCCAACTCGCTGCTGACTCAGCCACCTCACCCCGGAGTCCAGCATGTCCCAGAACGCCATCAAACTTTTTCGTCACCCGCTCTCCGGCCACGCCCATCGCGTCGAACTGCTGCTCTCGCTGCTGGGCCTGCCAACCGAACTGGTGTTCGTCGACCTGGCCCAGGGTGCCCACAAGCGACCCGAATTCCTCGCCCTCAACCCCTTCGGCCAGGTACCGGTGATCGACGACAACGGCACCCTGCTCAGCGACTCCAACGCCATCCTGGTCTACCTGGCCAAGGCCTATGACAAGGGCGGCCGCTGGTTGCCGAGCGAGCCGGTCGCCGCCGCCAAGGTGCAACGCTGGCTGTCGGTGGCTGCCGGACCCATCGCCTCGGGACCGGCCAGCGCACGGCTGATCACCGTCTTTGGCGCCCCCTACAACGCTGAAGAGACCATCGCCCGCTCCCACGCCCTGCTCCAAATCGTCGAGGGGGAACTGGCCAGCAGCCGCTTCCTCGCCGGCGACGAGCCGACCCTGGCCGATATCGCGGCCTATACCTATATCGCCCATGCCCCGGAAGGCAATGTCTCCCTGGTCGACTACCCGACCCTGCGGGCCTGGCTGGCCCGTATCGAAGCCTTGCCTGGTTTCGTGCCGATGCAGCGCACCGCGGTCGGTCTGCAGAGCGCCTGAGGCATCCCCGTTGCTGCCGGCCCTGGCCGGCGGTGATTGCCCTTTCACGCGGAGCCTGAAGCATGCCGCTGCCTCTCGAACAAAGTCCCTCCCCCTGGCACGCCGGGGAGAAACAGCTGCAGGCCCGTGTCGGCGTGGCCGAACGCATGGAGCGGTTCGGTCGCCAGGTGATCCGCGACCATCTGCCCGAACAGCACCGCGATTTCTATCGCCAACTGCCGTTCCTGCTGTTCGCCACGGTGGACGGCGAAGGACGTCCCTGGGCCGGTATCCTCGAGGGGCCCGCGGGCTTTGCCCATTCCCCCGAACCTCGCCAGCTGCACCTGGCCAGCCGGCCCGTCGCCGATGACCCGGCGGCAAGCGGCCTGGAGCCTGGAGCCGCTGTCGGCCTGCTGGGCATCGAATTGCACACCCGGCGGCGTAACCGTCTCAATGGCCATGTCGGTCGACGCGACGCCAGCGGTCTGAGCATCACCGTCGAACAGGCCTTCGGCAACTGCCCGCAGTACATCCAGCTGCGCCAGTTCGAATTCAGCGATGCCGAATCCACGCCACCGGCCAGCATTGCCGAGCGCCTGAGCGGCCTGGATCAGACGGCGCGGACCCTGATCGGCCGGGCCGACACCTTCTTCGTCGCCAGCTATATCGAACACCCGGACGGCAGCCGCTCGGTGGATGTCTCCCATCGCGGTGGCCAGGCCGGTTTCGTCAAAGTCGAGGACGACTGCCTGACGATTCCCGACTTTGCCGGCAACCTGCACTTCAATACCCTCGGCAACCTATTGCTCAATCCGCGTGCCGGCCTGCTGTTCATCGACTTCGCCACGGGCGACCTGCTGCAGCTCTCCGGCCGCACCGAGCTGATACTCGAAGGGCCGCGGGTCGAGGCCTTCCAGGGTGCCGAACGGCTCTGGCAGTTGAAGGTCGAGCAACTGGTCCGGCGCCCGGCGGCCCTCCAGCTGCGCTGGCGGTTCCAAGGCCTCTCGCCGAACAATTTGATGACCGGCAGTTGGGCCGAGGCCGAGGCACGGCTGGCCGCCACGGCCCTGGGTCAGCAATGGCGGCCGCTGCGGGTGGTGCGCATAGTCGAGGAAAGTCACAGCATTCGATCCTTCTACCTGGAACCCAGCGATGGCGCCGGACTGCCGCCGTTCCACGCCGGCCAACACCTGCCGCTGCGCCTGTGGATTCCCGGGCAGGCCCAGCCGCTGATCCGCACCTACAGCCTGTCCAGTGCCCCCTCGGATGACTTCCTGCGCATCAGCGTCAAGCGCGAAGGGCTGGCCTCCAGCTACTTGCATGATCGGATCGGCGTCGGCAGCCTGATCGAGGCACGTCCACCCCAGGGGCGCTTCAGCCTCGAGGCCGGGCAGCGCCGGCCGCTGGTGTTGCTGGGCGCGGGCGTCGGGGTCACGCCCCTGTTGGCGATGCTGCGCGAAGTGCTCTACCAGAACCGGCGCCTGCGCCGTTCGCGCCGCGTCTGGTTGATCCAGGGCGCCCGTAACCTGGCCGAGCTGGCCTTTCGCGACGAACTGGACGCGTTACGGCAACAGGGCGGCGAAGCGCTGCAGGCCCTGCGCCTGCTCAGCCAGCCGGAAGAGAACGCCCGGGAGGGTGAAGCGTTCGAACTGAGCGGGCGCATCGACATCGACTTGCTCAAGGCCCTGTTGCCGTTTGATGATTACGACTTTTACCTGTGCGGGCCCAGCACCTTCACCCAGGCGCTGTATGACAGCCTGCGGGACCTGAACATCGACGACGGACGGATTCACGGCGAAACCTTCGGCCCCTCCAGCCTGCGCCGCCGACCCGGCCCGGGCCACGAAGCCCCCCAGCAACCCCCGGCGGCGACGGCGCCGGTGAACGTGCTGTTCGAGCGTTCGGCCAAGGAAGACCGCTGGCTGCCCGGCGCCGGCACGCTGCTGGAGCTGGCCGAGCGCCGCGGCCTGAACCCCGCATTCGGCTGCCGCGGCGGCTCATGCGGGACCTGTCGCACCCGCCTGATCAGTGGCCAGGTGCATTACCCCAACCCGCCTCCCGAGGCGCCAGTCAGCGGCGAGGTGCTGATTTGCTGCGCCGTGCCGGCTGCCGGTTCGAC
>DATDTH010000179.1:0-6110 GCA_035290985.1 Pseudomonas sp.
TGGCCGCCGCCGCTGAGCGAACCCCCGCATGCGCCAAGGCCCAGCCTTGCGCTAGACTAGCGCCTCGTTTTTCCTGGATCGCCGCATGACCGACAGCTTCGTCACCCAATGCCCCCACTGCCGTACCAGCTTCCGCGTCAGTCGCGCGCAGCTGGGCGCAGCCCATGGCGCGGTGCGGTGCGGCGCCTGCCTGCACGTGTTCAATGCCGTACAACAGCTGCTGGGCGAGCGCGCGACCAAGCCAGCCGCCCCGGCCTTGCCCAGCGCGCCGCCGCCGCCTCCCGCGGAGTCCGCACCCGTGCCGGGCCCGAAGCCCGCCGAGACCCTGTGGATCCATGACGACCTGGACCTGGACAGTCTCGATCTGGACGAGGAACTGGCCAAGCTGGAGCGCCAGGAACAGCAGTTTTCCCAGGAGTTCCTGGCCCTGGAGCAGGCGCCCAAGGGCGCGGACAGCTTCCTGAAACCCCAGGAACAGGGCCCCGACCGCCACGACGAACGCTGGGCCGAAGCGCTGCTGCGGGATGAAGTTCCGGTTCCGGGTCCGGTCTCGGCTCCGGGTCCGGCGCGGGACGAAGCCAAGGACCGCCTGCCGCCGCCCCCGACTTCGGTCGTTGCGCCACGGCCCCAGTCCACCGCGCCTGCCGAACCCACGCACGTCCCGGCCGCCGTCGAACAACCCGAGGAGCCCGAGCCCGAAGAGCCGCCCCAGCAGGCGGAGGCGGACGCCGCACCTGGGCTCGCCCGCAAGGGCGCCAGACGAAACGAGCACGCCGCGGACGGCCCGGCACTGGGCGACATGAGTACTGTCGAAGGCACCCTCGAGCGCGGCGCCAGGCAGACAGAGCGCCGCGAGCGCCAGCGCGAACGGCGCGGCGAGGCCCTGCTCAGCCTCAACGACGAACCCCTGCAACTGGACTGGCAGCCGCCCCCCAAGCGCTGGGGCCGGCGGATCGGCTGGGGCCTGCTGAACCTGCTGGGCGTGGCCGCGCTCAGCTTCCAGTATGTTCATCACCACTTCGACGAGCTGGCACGCCAGGATCAGTACCGCCCCTGGTTCGAGCAACTCTGCCCGAGCCTGGGCTGCAGCCTGCCGTCCAAGGTCGAGATCAGCCTGATCAAGAGCAGCAACCTGGTGGTGCGCAGCCACCCGGAGTTCACCGGCGCCCTGGTGGTGGATGCCATCCTTTACAACCGCGCGCCCTTCGCCCAGCCCTTCCCCCTGCTGGAAATGCGCTTCGCCGACCTCAACGGCCAACTGCTGGCCAGCCGCCGCTTCAAACCCAGCGAATACCTGGCGGGCGAGCTTGCCGGCCAGGCGGAAATGCCACCGCAGACGCCGATTCATATTTCCCTGGATATCCTCGACCCGGGCACCCAGGCGGTGAATTACAGCCTCAGCTTCCACTCCCCGGAATAGACACAGGCGCCGGTTTTCCGACGCCTGAGGAGCAAAGCTGACGGGCGCCCACGGGACGATCCTAACTGCTGGCAATAAGTTTTTGACTGCTCATAATTTGTTCAAAACGATCTTTATCCGGTCATCGAGAGCGGGTATTATGCCCACCCTTTTTCGCACTCTCCGATCGACCCAAGAGCAGCCTCCACAGCAGGGAAGACCCATGTCGGCGGTACGCATCGGCCCATACACATTGCCCAATCCGTTGGTACTCGCGCCCATGGCCGGAGTCACCGACCGTCCGTTCCGTGCGCTCTGCCGCCGGCTCGGTGCCGGCCTGGTGGTGTCGGAGATGGTCACCAGCGACATGCGCCTGTGGCACACCCGCAAGTCGAGTCTGCGACTGATGCATGAGGGCGATCCGGAACCGCGTTCGGTGCAGATCGCCGGGGGCGATCCGCAGATGCTGGCCGAAGCGGCGCGGGCCAATGTCGCGCTGGGGGCGCAGATCATCGACATCAACATGGGTTGCCCGGCCAAGAAAGTTTGCAACAAGGCTGCCGGCTCGGCCCTGCTGAAGGATGAAGGCCTGGTGCGCGAGATCCTTCAGGCGGTGGTCGCCGCGGTGGATGTCCCGGTGACCCTGAAGATCCGCACCGGCTGGGACCGGGCGAACAAGAACGGGCTGATCGTGGCGAAAATCGCCGAACAGGCCGGTATCCAGGCGCTTGCCGTGCATGGCCGCACGCGCGCCGACCTATACACCGGCGAAGCCGAGTACGACACCATCGCCGCGATCAAGCAGGCGGTGTCGATTCCGGTCTTCGCCAATGGCGATATCGATTCGCCGGAAAAGGCCAAGGCGGTGCTCGACGCCACCGGTGCCGACGGCCTGTTGATCGGCCGCGCGGCCCAGGGCCGGCCCTGGATCTTTCGCGAAATCGCCCATTACCTGGCGACCGGCGAACACCTGGCGCCACCGGAAATGGGCGAAGTGGAGCGTATTTTGCTGGAACACCTGGCCGCCCTGCATGGGTTCTATGGCGAGGTGATGGGCACACGGATCGCCCGCAAGCATGTCGGCTGGTACCTCGCTACCTTGCCGGGGGCCAAGGAATTTCGGGCCCAGTTCAATCGTCTGGAAAATACGGACGCGCAGTGCGCCAAGGTTCAGCTTTTTTTCGCTGAACACTGCTCAAACCTGAACGCAGGGACCGAAGAGGGGGTGGCCGCATGACGTTGATGACAGAGACTTTAGTGAGTGGAACAGTGAGCGAGAACAGCAACCTGAAACAGCACCTCAACACGCCGAGCGAAGAGGGTCAGACCCTGCGCGGCAGTGTGGAGAAGGCGCTGCACAACTATTTCGCCCACCTCGATGGCCAGGACGTCTGCGACGTCTACAACCTGGTGCTGTCCGAAGTCGAAGCGCCGCTGCTGGAAACCGTGATGAACCATGTCAAGGGCAACCAGACCAAGGCCTCCGAGCTGCTGGGCCTGAACCGTGGCACCTTGCGCAAGAAACTCAAGCAATACGATCTTCTTTAAAAACAGCGCGGGGCCTCGGGCGGCAGCTTCCGCCGTCCGGATTCGGCCCGCCGTCTGAAAAGCCCCCTGGAACCCCTATGACCGACCAGACCACTCGCCTTCCCGTCCGCCGCGCCCTGATCAGCGTCTCCGACAAAACCGGCATCCTCGAGTTCGCCCGCGAACTGAGCCAGCTGGGCGTGGAGATCCTCTCCACCGGTGGCACCTTCAAGCTGCTGCAGGACAATGGCGTGGCCGCCGTGGAAGTCGCCGACTACACCGGCTTCGCGGAAATGATGGATGGCCGGGTCAAGACCCTGCACCCGAAAATCCACGGTGGCATTCTCGGTCGCCGCGGCATCGACGACGGCATCATGGCCGAGCACGGGATCAAGCCAATCGACCTGGTGGCGGTCAACCTCTACCCCTTCGAAGCCACGGTAGCCAAACCCGGCTGCGACCTGCCGACCGCCATCGAGAACATCGACATCGGCGGCCCGACCATGGTCCGTTCGGCGGCGAAGAACCACAAGGACGTGGCCATAGTGGTCAACGCCGGCGACTACGCCGCGGTGCTCGCAGACCTCAAGGCCGGCGGCCTGACCTACGCCCAGCGCTTCGACCTGATGCTCAAGGCCTTCGAACACACCGCCGCCTACGACGGCATGATCGCCAACTACCTGGGCACCGTGAACCAGGCGGCCGAAACCCTGAGCACCGAAGACCGCGGCGCCTTCCCGCGCACCTTCAACAGCCAGTTCATCAAGGCCCAGGAAATGCGCTACGGCGAGAACCCGCACCAGAGCGCGGCGTTCTACGTGGAAGCCAAGCCGGCCGAAGTCGGCATCGCCACCGCGACCCAGTTGCAGGGCAAGGAACTGTCGTTCAACAACGTGGCCGACACCGATGCCGCGCTGGAATGCGTGAAGAGCTTCGTCAAGCCGGCCTGCGTCATCGTCAAGCATGCCAACCCCTGCGGCGTGGCCGTGGCCCTGGACAGCGAAGGCGGCATCCGCCAGGCCTACGAGCTGGCCTATGCCACCGACACCGAGTCGGCCTTCGGCGGCATCATCGCCTTCAACCGCGAGCTGGACGCCGAGACCGCCCGCGCCATAGTCGAGCGTCAGTTCGTCGAGGTGATCATCGCCCCGAGCATCAGCGCCGCGGCCCGTGAAGTGGTCGCCGCCAAGGCCAACGTGCGCCTGCTCGAGTGCGGCCAATGGTCGGCCGAGCGCATGCCGGCCTGGGACTTCAAGCGGGTCAACGGCGGGTTGCTGGTGCAGAGCCGCGACATCGGCATGATCGCCGCGTCCGACCTGAAGATCGTTACCCGCCGCGCCCCCAGCGAGCAGGAGATTCACGACCTGATCTTCGCCTGGAAGGTGGCCAAGTACGTCAAGTCCAACGCCATCGTCTACGCCAAGAACCGCCAGACCATAGGCGTCGGCGCCGGTCAGATGAGCCGGGTCAACTCCGCGCGCATCGCCGCGATCAAGGCCGAGCATGCCGGCCTGCAGGTGGCCGGCTCGGTCATGGCCTCGGATGCCTTCTTCCCGTTCCGTGATGGCCTGGATAACGCCGCCGCCAACGGCATCACCGCGGTGATCCAGCCCGGCGGTTCGATGCGCGACGCTGAAGTGATAGCCGCCGCCGACGAAGCCAACATTGCCATGGTGTTCACTGGTATGCGTCATTTCAGGCACTGATACTGCGAGTGCAGCGGCAAGCCTCAAGCTGCAAGCGGCAAGCAAGGGCGTCTCCATACTGCTCATGCCTGCGGCTGCAGCCCGACCCACTCCGAGCCATGACCGTTATTACTTGTCGCTTGTGGCTTGCAGCTTTTAGCTCTCCGAAGGAGTTTCCATGAACGTATTGATTATTGGCAGCGGCGGCCGCGAGCACGCCCTGGCCTGGAAAGTCGCCCAGGATCCGCGCGTCGAGAAAGTCTTCGTCGCCCCCGGCAATGCCGGCACCGCCACCGAAGCCAAGTGCGAGAACGTTGCCATCGACGTACTGGCCCTCGAGCAACTGGCCGACTTCGCCGCCGCCAATGTCAGCCTGACCATAGTCGGCCCGGAAGTGCCCCTGGTGGCCGGCGTGGTCGACCTGTTCCGTGCCCGCGGCCTGGACTGTTTCGGCCCGACCAAGGGCGCGGCCCAGCTGGAGGGCTCCAAGGCCTTCACCAAGGATTTCCTGGCGCGCCACAAGATCCCCAGCGCCGACTACCAGAACTTCACCGAGATCGAACCGGCCCTGGCCTACCTGCGGGAGAAAGGCGCGCCCATCGTGATCAAGGCCGACGGCCTGGCCGCCGGCAAGGGCGTGATAGTCGCCATGAGCCTGCAGGAAGCCGAAGACGCAGTGCGCGACATGCTCGCCGGCAATGCCTTCGGTGAAGCCGGCTCGCGGGTGGTGATCGAGGAATTCCTCGACGGTGAGGAAGCCAGTTTCATCGTCATGGTCGACGGCAAGAACGTGCTGCCCATGGCCACCAGCCAGGACCACAAGCGCGTCGGCGACGCCGACACGGGCCCGAACACCGGCGGCATGGGCGCCTACTCGCCGGCCCCGGTGGTCACCGCCGAGGTGCATCAGCGGGTGATGGAACAGGTGATCTGGCCGACCGTGCGCGGCATGGCGGCCGAAGGCAATGTATACACCGGCTTCCTCTATGCCGGGCTGATGATCGACACCGCGGGCAACCCCAAGGTGATCGAGTTCAATTGCCGCTTCGGCGATCCAGAAACCCAGCCGGTGATGCTGCGCCTGCAATCCTCCCTGGTGCTGCTGATCGAAGCCGCCTTCGCCGAGGCCCTGGACAAGGTCGAGGCCCGTTGGGACCCACGCCCCAGCCTGGGCGTGGTCCTGGCCGCCGGCGGTTATCCCGGCGATTACGCCAAGGGCGAGACCATCCAGGGCCTGGCCGCCGACGCGGCCCTGGAAGGCAAGGTGTTCCATGCCGGCACCGCGCTGAAGGATGGCCAGGTGGTCACCGCCGGTGGTCGGGTACTCTGTGCCACCGCCCTGGGTGAAACCGTCTCGGCCGCGCAACAACAGGCCTATGCCCTGGCCGCCAAGATCGACTGGTCCGGCTGTTTCTATCGCCACGACATCGGTTATCGGGCCATCGCCCGCGAGCGCGAGAAGCCCCAAGCGTAAAACGCCACTGAAAAAAACCGTCGAA
>DATDTH010000180.1:0-4575 GCA_035290985.1 Pseudomonas sp.
CGAAATCACCTCCCAGCGCATGTGCGTTAAATTCGCCCCCAAAGCCAATTCACGCACCATTGCCCTGCCGCTGGCACTGTCGCAACCGGCCCTGTTCAGCGGCACCGAAGTCAATCACCGGGAAATCGTCTGCTTTGCCGAGGATGAAACCTATACCTACTACACCGCACACTCGAGCGACCTGCTGACCCTGAGCTTCGATACGGACGGCTTCACGGCCTATGCCGAGCAAATCAAGGAGGCCGATGTCGCGCGCAGCCTTAACAAAACCGCCTTTCTCCAGGTCATGCCCGAACAGGCCGCCGAACTGCAAAGATTTCTGCAAACCGCACTGACCGTTCTGCTCGACAACCCAGCCGCCTTGCAACACCCGCACGCACAAGACGCGCTGAGCGAATCCATTTACACCCAGGTGTTCAAGCTGCTTGGCAACGGCGACAAACTGTCCGCCTTCGCCATGCCCAAACAACGCTATGCCCTGGTTGCACGGGCGCGCGAATACCTGTTTCACGAGCCCCACAGCGAGGGCTTCAGCATTGCCAAGCTCTGTCATTATCTGGGGGTCAGCTCACGCACCTTGGAATATGCCTTCCAGGACGTCCTGGGCATGACCGCGGTGGCCTATTTGCGCGCCTTGCGGCTCAACTATGTGCGGCAGGACATCAAGTCTGGCGGGCCACACGCATCCGTTCTGGATATAGCCGCGCGCTGGGGGTTTTGGCATCCGTCGCATTTCAGCGCGGATTACAAACGCCTGTTCGGCGACCTGCCCTCCGAGACGCGTCGACGCTATGCCCGTTAACCGGGTATCGCCCCCTCTATAACCTGCCAGCTGTCCCTGCGCAGTAAGATCTTGCCCAGCAAAGAGCGCAAGCGTCTTTAGTATATTCGGACTACCAAGCCCTATTCATTAAATAAATAACAGCGCGCAGCACATTTCGCCGACGCACGAATCTACCGCGCTGGCCAAAAGTTTAAAACACCACGAACACTGCGGATTTTGGCTACCGCCCGCGCCCCGCCTGCGCAAATAATCGACCCGACCTTATACACGCGCTTATTAGAATACTTAATCCATCAACAGGACTTACTGACTGTGAACAATACAAGCAGAGTGCTGATTCTGGGTGCCACAGGCAATATTGGTGGACTGACCGCTCAAGCACTGGCGGTGAAATACCCAGGTATAGGTTTACGCCTGACCAGCAGCCGTGATGCGGGCTGCGATGCACTGCGTGCCCTGCATCCACAGGCTGAAGTACTTAAGGCCGACTGGTACGACCCTGGCAGCCTGCCTGCCGCTTTTGCCGGCGTGGATAAGGTGTTTATTGTCTCGCCGGATTTTTACACCGACGAAAGCATCGTCACCCCCAACCTGATTAACGCCATCCAGGACGCCGGCTGTGCGGCCCAGGTCCTGCGCTTGATCTCGCTCCCGCCGGGGCTAACGGCGGATCAGTTGGCGCCGGACATCCTGGCCACCCGCTGTGGGGCCAACCTCTCGGTGATCGCGAAGCCCCTGTTCGATGCCAGTGGCTTACCCATGACCTACCTCAATGTTGCCAGTTGGCTGATGTTCAATGTGCCTTGGTTCCTGGCGGCCGAGATTAAACAACACCGGCGCCTGGCCATGCCCCAGGCCAGCCATGCATCGCGCCTGTGGTTGTCCGAGAGCGACGTTGCCGCAGCCGCCGCCACGATCCTGGCAAGCGATGCCGCCACTCACCTGGGCCGCGAGTATCTGCTCACCGGCACTGAACGCATCGACTTTATCCAGCTCGCCGAGCTCCTGGGTGAAGTGATCGGTGAGCCGGTCACGTTGGTGGACGATGACCAGCCCCTGCGCACCGCCACCGGAGAGGCCTTCGATTTGCTTATGACCTACTTCCGTCATGAAACCCGCGATTACCTCGACATTCCCGTGACCGACTGCTTTGCGCAGCTGACGGGCCGCCGTCCCCTGGCCCTGCGCGACTATCTGATCGCCAATCGCACCCTGTTTATCTAATTCACTGACACCGCTTGAGGGCTGTGCGAACGCCGCCCAGCCCTGAACTCCGACCTCTAAAAACAATAGGAGACACCCCGTGAAGAGCATGTTCAAACGGACGTTGCTGTGTAGCGCCACACTGGCATGCTGGGCCATGAACACGGCCCAGGCGGCCACTTCAGCCGAACTGGAGCAACTCGGCAAACAGCTCACCCCCTTCGGCGCGGAACAGGCTGGTAATGCCGATGGCAGAATTCCTGCCTGGGAGGGGGGCCTGACCCAGGCCCCGCCCGGCTGTGCGCCTGGCCATGGCGACCCCTATGGGGCTGACAAGCTGCTGTTCAGCATCGACGCACGGAATCTCGCTCAACATCAGTCAAAGTTGCCCGCCGGCCAGATTGAATTGATCAAGGCCTATCCCGGCTACCGTGTGGACGTTTATCCGACCCATCGTAGCTGCACCTTTCCTGTCGCCGTGGCCCAGCGCACCAAGGAATTCGCCGCGCAGAGCAAGGTTGGCGCGGACGGTTGGCAGTTGGAAGCCGCGGTCGGCGAGGCGATTCCGTTTCCGCTACCGGCCAGCGGTGTCGAGGCGATGTGGAACTACAAATTGCGCTACATGGCCAAGGGTCGGCAATTCGATGCCTCGTTTCTGATGCGGGAAAAGGGCGGGGCGCTGACGCGGGTCGAGCAAAAATCCTATGAGTTCTACCCTTATAACGACCCCGCCGTAAAAGCGCCGACCGATACCGGCAATATCGAAGCCAAGCTGATGTACGACCTGCTTACCCCCTCGTCCCGGGCGGGCGAGATGTACCTGGTGCATGCGCAGCTGGATAAGCCGCAGGATGCCTGGATCTACTTCCCTGGCCAACGCCGCGTGCGGCGTGCGCCATCCTTTGCCTACGACAACCCGATTGCGGGCTCCGACAGCCTCTACTACGTCGACCAGATCAACATGTACACCGGCGCGCTGGATCGCTACGACTACAAGCTGGTCGGCAAACAGGAAATGATCGTTGCGTACAACTCTTACAAACTGGTCGACAAGTCGAACAGCTATGAGACCTTGATCGGTCAGGACTACCTCAACCGGGACCTGCAGCGTTACGAGCAGCACCGGGTCTGGGTGGTGGAAGCGACGGTGAAAGCCGACAAGCGCCACTCCTTCGCCAAGCGGGTGTTCTACTTCGATGAGGACAGCTGGGCCTTGCTGCACATCGATATGTTCGACGCCAAGGGCAACCTTTGGCGTACCCAGGAAGGCAGCGTTTGGGCCAATCCACAGATCCAGGCGTGTACCTCCATCGAGTACGTCAGCTATGACCTGATCGCCCGGCGTTACATCGCCGACGGCTTTACCCAGGAAGGCAAGGTGCTCGATCTGACCGCGGGCCTCGAGGGCCGGGTCAACGACACGATGTTCAACTCCAACGAACTGCGCCGCCGCGGCGAACGCTAAGTCCGGTCAAAGGAAAAGCTCATGCATAACAAAAATAAAGGCGCGGCCCTCGCCGCGCCGGGCTTCCCGCGCGTGAAAAACAGCCTGGCCCTGGCGATGCTGGCGGCCTGCGGCCTGGTCTGGATGGCGCCGAGCCATGCGTTTCGCTTCGGCTCCGAAGCGGGGCTATCCGGCAGCCTGGACTCGAGTCTGTCCTATGGCTTCGCTCAGCGCCTGGAGTCGCAGGACTGCCATATCCTCGGCGGCGACAGCGGTGGCTGTAACAACGGCACCAACACCGAGACCGGGCGTTTCTACAACTTGAGCAAAGGCAATGGCTACGCCAACGCCGACATCAGCTACAGCAACGCTGACGACGGCAATCTCCACTACAACAAGCACGATGTCTTCTCGCACGTGGTCAAGGGCAACCATGAGTTGAGCCTGAAATTCGGTGAGGGTTGGAGCGCACTCGGCCGGCTCGCCTGGGCGAAAGACTTCAAGATGGATGACACCCGAGGCAGCGAACTGGATGACGACGCCAAGCAGGAAGCCACCGAGCGCCTGGAATTGCTCGACCTCTGGGTGGCGAAGAGTTTCGACCTGGGCGAGCTGCCGGCCAAGGTCAAGATCGGCAACCAGGTGATCAGCTGGGGCGAGGAAATCTTCGTGACCGGCGGCATCAATCAGATCAACGCCATCAACTTTCCGAACTACCACACCCCCGGCACCCAGCTGAAGGAGGTGTT
Organism: Pseudomonas sp.; assembly: GCA_035290985.1. GTDB lineage: Bacteria > Pseudomonadota > Gammaproteobacteria > Pseudomonadales > Pseudomonadaceae > Aquipseudomonas. Next base: position 4,181 of record DATDTH010000180.1, read on the forward strand.
CATCCCGGCACCTATGGCTTCGTTCAACCTCGGGCTGACCGAGACCCTCAGCCTCGAGGCCTACTACCAGTTCAAGTGGAACGCCTATGGCATCGACCCAGTAGGCACCTACTACTCGGGTACCGATGTGGTGGGTGAGGGCAACCTGCCGATCTACCTCTCGACCGACTTCGTCAACAATATCTTCAGCCCCTTGCTCGGCCTGAGCTGTGCCGACCTGACGCCCACGGGGCGCTGCGGCGCACCAGGCATCAGCGGCCTGACCGACGAAGAGATGTTCGCCATGGGGCTGGCGATCCCCTACGCCGGCGAGCGTGAAGCGAAAAACACTGGCCAGTACGGCATCGCCCTGCGCTGGACGGTGGAGGAGATCGAGACCGAGTTCGGCTTGTTCT
>DATDTH010000181.1:0-11386 GCA_035290985.1 Pseudomonas sp.
CCCACAGGCCCAGGGCCACGAGCCGCCGCCCCCAGGCATGATCCAGGTACAAGTAGAAATAGACCCAGGACAGGCCCGCGAGCAGGCCGCCGAACAGGCTGCAGGCGCAGAGCAGAGTGACGAAGCGCTGCAGCCCGGCCCGGGCCACCAGCAACATGCCTAGCAGGGTCAGTCCGACATAGAAGGGCAGCTTGAACCTGCCGCTATCGCCGCCCTCAATGCCGATCACCACCAGGGTCCAGACCGCGAACAACCCATAGAGCAGGGCTTCCGGGCTGGTTAGTACCGGGCGCGGTCGGCGCACTAGCACCAACTCGATCAGGGCCGGCAACCACAACAGGGCAATGATCGCCTGATGATAGAGCTTGTTGCTGGGCAGCAACCAGGGGGCGCAGAGCAACACGACCAACCCCATAGAGGCCCATATCATCAACTTTTCCTGGCGGAACAAAACCAATCTCCTATAGCGCCACAACGCCTGTCACTCGTTTCGAGTTCTATTGATGGATCAATGCTTACAACAAGGCGCGCATTCTCTGCGAAACGGCCTGCAGATGCTGGACATTCGCGGACTGCCAGCTGCCGGGAATGCAATATTCCTCGACCATGTAGCGGAAAAACTGGCGCCGCACCCCGTCATCCAGCCCCCACTGGGGGAAATTCTTGGCCAGGGCCAAGGCCTCATCGAGGGAATCGGCATGGGCTACCAGCCCCTCGATATTGAAGAATGCCTGCCCCAGGGTCAGCACCGGCTTACCCAGCAACAGGCTCTCGATTCCGACCGTGGAGTTGAGCGTCACCACGAACAGGCTGGCCTCTATCAGCGCCTGAGTGGCATTGCCATTGGCGAAGCGCACACCCTTGCCGGCCCGCTGATGCAGGTCGGGATAGACTTCGCGGCTGGACGGATGCTCCTTGAACACCACCTCGATACCCGTGGCCTGGGCCAGGCGCTCACCTACGGCGAACAGCGCACGCATGTCGGCGATCCAGGGCGAAAACAGCCGGACCTGGGTATCCCGATCATCCTGAAAGGGGATGAAGATAAACCGCTCTGGCAGGCTCACCTCGGCCTGACCCGGCTGGCGTGGCTTGCGTGGAATCAGCCGGATGACTGCCTCGGCCGCATCCAGCTCGCCCCCCGGTTCGACAGCCGGCTGACGATTCAGGTAGAACGCCGCGTCCCGGGGCACCGAATTGCGATAGTTGACTCCCCGGGCATCCAGGGTCGTGGTATCGGGCAGCAAGCCGTTCTCGAAGAACAGGGTTTGGCTGCCTGCCGGCAGCAGAGCACGCAGCAACTGGCAATAGCGGTGCGAGCCATTCCACATCAGCACCACGTGAGGCTGCTCGCGGACTAGCATTCTTTCCAGGCTCAAGGCCATCCAGGCCAATTCAAGACGCAGCAATAGCCGGAAGAAACGCCCGGCGTACTTGCGTTTGACCTGGCGCTCCTGGCATTTTTCCGCCACCACTTGGGACCAGTCGATACGCCCGGCGATACGCCCCCAGCGAAGAGGGTTGGGCCAGGGCAGTTGGCCCGGTGTCAGCACCTTGCCCGTCAGTTCGGGCTGTTCCAGCAGCAACTGGAAATACTTGCTCTGGTGCTTGGCCAGCGAGAAAAACAGAAACTTACTCATTGCTCGCACCATCGATTCGAAAAATTACAACAGTCAAAAAACGGCGGACCGATGACCGGGTCATTGCCCGCACGCACGATCAGAAGCAGCGGGCAAGCGTTCGCCTTTACACCCTTGCCCCGCCAGCAGCGCCGCCAGCAAGTCCAGGTTATGGCTCAAGCCCTCGGCCCCATGGGCCAGGTGAAACTCGGCGAACCGCCGGGCACTGAGCAGGCTGCCGGCATAATCGGCCTCCACCTGCCGGACACGCCGGGCCAAGTCATCGGCATCGGCGACGCAGTCGCCCAGGAAACGCTCCTGGGCGAAGATATCCGGCTCGCCACTGGCATTCACATAGATCACTGGCCGGCGCGCCAGGGTCGCCTCGATCACCGCATTGGACATGATATTGATAACCAGCGACGCCTGCTCCAGGGCCTCGACCAAGCCACAGGCCGGCGGCAGCACCTGCAGGTTGCCGAGTTGCGCGGCGGCGGCCTGCCAGAAGGGCACCCGGCTGCGCGGGTGGGCCTTGATCAGCACCCGATACTCTGGGTTCCCCGCGGCCCAGTCGCGCAACAGGGCATAGGTGCGCTGGTAGCCGGCTTCCTTTTCCTTGTCCGGCCCCACCCCGAGTATCAGCAGCACGCGCCGCTCGGGCAGGGTCGCCGGCAGGTCGAAGGCCCGGTCGATCATATGCGAGCCGGCCAGCACAGCCGTCGAGTCGCCGAAGCGCAGCGTGCGGGCCTGCAGGGCCTCCAGCGAGCTCTGACCGAACAGGAAATAGTAGTCGTAGTCGTTCATGCCCAGGCGCCGCGAGCCTTCCACCGTGGTGGCATGGGCCAGGTGCACCAGCAGGCGCTGGCGCGCATTCAGCGCCAGGCGCAGAAAAGGTGCATACAGGCTGCCATTGCGGTCGTTGAGCAGGATCTTCGGGGCATGCCGCGCCACCAGCCACTCGGCATGGGCAGCATAGCCGAAATAGCGCAGCGGCACCGATTGCGGCGGACGCTGCAGCAGGCGCTGGCGCAGGATCACCGCGGGCGCCTCCAGGGCGGTCTCCACCAGGGAATGGCCCCGGGCGCGCAGGCCCTCGATCAGCAGCTTCTTGCGCTGCAGGCGGATGACCTTGGGCGCGGACTGCAGCAGCAGGAAATCGCAGGGCTCGACCGCCACGACCGCGGCCAGGCGTGCCCGGGCCCGCAGGCCGAACAGCCAGTCGCTCAGGGCTTCGCGGGCAAAGCGCAGGGCACTGCCGAGCCGACCATGGCGCTCGCGCAGCAGTTGCCAGCGGTAGCGGTCGAGGGCGCGGGCCTTGGCGACCCAGGCGGGTGCTGTCATCTCGACCTCAGCGCTTCAGGGGCAGCAAGGGCAGCGACCAGAAGCGCTGACTCACCGCCGCGTCGCAGAAACGCTCGCGCAGGCGCGCCAGCATGGCCTCGCGCCGCTGCACCAAGCCTTCGCGCGCCTGCGCTTCCCGCACCAGACACTCGGCCAGGGCCTCGGCATCACCCAGGCGAAACAGCTGACCGACGCCCTCGACCACCTCGCGACCGCCGCCGCAATCGGTGCCGATCAGCGGCACGCCGGCCGCCATGGCTTCCAGCAGCACCATGCCGAAGGGCTCATGGTCGGAACTCAGGGCGAACAGATCGAAGGCGCGAAAATAACGCCGACCATGGGCGACCTGGCCGAGAAAACGCACCCGATCGGCCACACCCAGTTCCTGGGCCAGCGCCTTGAGCGCCCCTTCCAGCTTGCCGCTGCCCATGATCGCCAGCAGGCTGCCGACCGGCAGGCGGGGCAAGGCCCAGGCGAAACCACGGATCAGGGTAGCCTGGTCCTTGTCCGGGTGCAGGCGGCCGACATTGCCCACCAACCACGCGTCCTGGGGCAGGCTCAAGGATTGCCGGGCGGCCTCGCGCGGCAATAATTCGCGCTGCAGCGCCTCGATGTCGATCCGGTTGTACAGGGTCTCGATCCGCTCATCCGGCCAGCTCGGCAGGCAGGCGCGCATGTCGTCGCGCACGGCATCGGACACCCCCAGCAAGGCCAGGCGCTGGCGGAAAAAACCGGCGAACCAGTGCCGCGAACGCCGACGATAGTCGCCGAAGGCATGGTGCACCGCGATCACCGGCAACGCCGTGGCCAACAGCGCCACATAAACCGGCTTGAAGCGGTGGGCGATGCACAACTTGAACCCACGACCGGCCACTATGCGTTTAAGGTCGGCGATGGCCCTGAGCTTGAGGCCACGCACCTCGCGGCTGCTGTAATCGAGAAAGATCACCTCGTCCGAGGCCGAGCCCTGTTCGACTTCGGCGCTGGGCGCCCCGGTCAAATAGACGGTCGTGACCTTGTACGGCGTATCCGCGAACAGGCTGGCGTACTGCCGGGCACAGTCGAGGAAGGGCCCGTCGTAGCCGTGGCAGAACTGCAGGACACGGGGTTCAGTGAAGGTCGTCATAGCGCTCGAGACCATCCTTGACCACCAGGATGTCCTGCATGATCAGGTACTCGAGGTCCGAGCCAAAGAACATGTTCAGCGCGTCGGTGGGCGAACAGATCATCGGCTCGCCGCGGCGATTGAGCGAGGTGTTCAGCGACACGCCATTGCCGGTCAGGTCTTCCAGGGCCTTCATCATGTCGTAGTAGCGCGGATTGAACCGCCGCTCGAGTACCTGGGCGCGGGACGTACCGTCCTCATGCACCACTTCCGGCACGCGAGCCTTCCACTCCTCGGCCACCTCGAAGGTGAAGGTCATAAAGGGTGCCGGATGCTCGACCTTGATCATCTGCGGGCCGACCGTGTCCAGCATCGACGGGCAGAAGGGTCGCCAGCGCTCGCGGAACTTGATCTGGGCGTTGATCCGGTCGGCCACCCCGGGAATGCTCGGGCAACCGATGATCGAACGCCCACCCAGGGCCCGCGGGCCGAATTCCATGCGGCCCTGGAACCAGGCCACCGGGTTGCCGGCGACCATGATCCGGGCGATGCGCTGGGGCATGTCGTCGATTTTCTGCCACTGGGGCGCGCTCGGGTGGCGGGCGCAGGCGGCTATCACATCCTCGTTGCTGTATTCCGGGCCGAGGTAGACGTGTTCCATCTTCTCCACCGGCACGCCGCGCTGGTGCGACACATAGGCGGCGGCGCCCACCGCGGTGCCGGCGTCGCCCGAGGCCGGCTGGACGAACAGCTCCTTGACCTGCGGCAGGGCGATGATCTTCTGGTTCAGCTTGACGTTCAGCGCGCAGCCGCCGGCGAAGGCGATCTTGCCGGTCTCGCGCAGGATGTCGCCCAGGTAGTACTCCATCATCTCCAGCGCCAGCTTCTCGAACAGCGCCTGCATGCTGGCGGCGTAGTGGATATAGGGGTCATCGGCGACATCGCCGACCCGCTTGGGCCCCAGCCACTCGATCAGCTTCTTCGAGAAATAGAAGCCCTTGCCGTTTTCCTTGTAGCGGCGCAGGCCGATGACATTGGCGTACTCGGTGTTGATCACCAGTTCGCCATTCTCGAACTTGGCAAGGCGCGAGAAATCGTACTTGGAAGCATCGCCATAGGGCGCCATGCCCATGACCTTGAACTCGCCGTCGAGCATCTCGAAGCCGAGGAACTCGGTGATGGCGCCATAGAGCCCGCCGAGGGAGTCCGGGTCGAAGAACTCCTTGATCTTGTGGATCCGGCCGTTCTCGCCATAGCCGAAGAAAGTGGTGGCGTACTCGCCTTTGCCGTCGATGCCGAGGATCGCGGTCTTTTCCTTGAAGCCCGAGCAGTGGTAGGCGCTGGACGCGTGGGCCAGGTGGTGCTCCACCGGCTCGATCTTGATCTTCTTCGGATCGAAACCCAGCTGTTCCAGGCACCAGACGATCTTGTTGCGGTAGCGCTTGTAGCGCCGGTTGCCCATCAGGATCGCGTCGAGAGCGCGGTCCGGGGCGTACCAGTAGCGTTTGGCGTACTGCCAGCGGGCCTTGCCGAACAGGCTGATGGGGGCGAAGGGAATCGCCACCACGTCGACGTCCGCCGGGGTGATCCCGGCCTGCTCCAGGCAGAACTTGGCCGACTCGTAGGGCATGCGATTCTTCGCGTGCTTGTCGCGCACGAAGCGCTCTTCTTCGGCGGCCGCGACCAGCTTGCCGTCGATATAGAGCGCGGCGGACGGGTCATGGCTGAGGGCGCCGGAAAGGCCGAGGATCGTCAATGCCACAGGGTCTAGCCTCTCTTAGTCTGCTGTGCCGGCGTCAGGCGCCAGCGGAATACGTTGATCCAGCAACTGGTGCAGCGCCGAATCGGCGGGCCAGTTGCGCAAAAAACGCGCGCGATCGCGGCCATAGGCCCGTGCGAAGCGCCGCGCACTGCGGTGTTGGCGCATGGCGTCGAGGTCGATCAACGACCAGCCTGCGCCGTCCCAGAACAGGTTATGGCCCTTGAAATCACCATGACTGATGCGCTCACGCAGCAGCGCGGCGAACAGCCGATCCAGGGCCAACAGCTCGGTGGGCGGCGGCGAGCCGTCCACATAGGGTGCAAAGCGGGCGATTATATCCTGCCCGCCGCAGTATTCGGTAATCAGGTAGGCCGGCCCGCGCAGCCAGCACCAGCGCCGCTCCAGCACCGCCAGCGGTCGGGGCGTGGCGATGCCCAGCAGTTGCAGGCGATGGCCCTCGCGCCAGCTGTGCCAGGCCCGACTGGGGCGCCAGCAGCGCTTGAGCCAATGGCCCAGGTGCTTGATGTTGTAGCGCTTGACCACCAGCGGCCGACCCGTGCATTCGACCCGCGCCACGGTCGCCGCGCCGCCGGTCTTGTAGATATGCCCTTGTTCGGTCAACACATCGAGCCGATCCAGTAGCGGCTGCAACTCGGCCTCGGCTTCGCGACGCACCACCCGTAGGCCGAAGGCGCCGACCCGGGCGCTGAACAGGCTGCAATCGCGGCCGATCTTCTTCAGGTAGTCGCGCAGACGCCAGCGTCGCACCCGGGCCACCTCCCGCAGCAGGGCCTCCAGGGGCAGGGCGTGCTCGCCATTGACCAGCAGGTAATGCACCAGCAATTCTTCGATAAAGGGCTCCAGTGCCGCCGGCAGCTGGGCGAAGAACACCCCAAGATTCTCCAGCACCCGGTTGCGCGCCAAGGGCTGACCCGCTTCCTGGACCCGCACGCCGCCGCCATCGATCACGAACAGCCGGCCCTGGTGACGCAATAGATTGTCCAGGTGCAGGTCCGCTTGCCACAGCCCCTTGGCGTGCAGCTGGGCGATGGCCGCCAACGCCTCGCCGAGCACGGCCTGCTGGGCGTCGCTCAGGCCCGGTTCGGCCTCGACGGCCTGCCAGGCCTCTCCCAGGCTCTCGGCGCCGTCCAGGTAGTCGAACAACAGCCAGCCGCCCTGCCCCGGCGCCATGCCCGCCGCCAGCAGGGCCGGGGTCGCCAGGCCCTGTTCCGCCAGCAGCCGGGCGCCGTCGCGCTCGCGTTCGAACTGCCGCTGCGCCTTGCGCCCCACCAGCAGCTTGGCCAGCACCTTGCGCCCCTGCCACTGGGCCACGCCGACATAGCGCTGGCCCGGCAGTACCCGCAGCAGCCGCTCCAGGCGCAGGGTTCCCAACTGCGGCAGCTCGAGGTCGAGCGGCAAGGCCGGTTCACGGCCGACCAGCAGCGCCAGGCTCATCGACGGGCCTGCTTGTCGTGCTGGCGGACCGACAGGCGTTGCAGCCAGGCATCTAGGTCGGCGCCCTCGCCCAGATAGGCACTCAGCAGCTGGCGGACCTCGGCCTGGCTCCAGACGGCGGCGCGGCGCAGCAGCGGCTCCAGGTCCTTGATCCGGTCACGCCTGCCGAACAGCAGCGCGCGGGTTTTTTCCAGGTCGATCAGGCAGGCCTCGAACCCTTCGCCTCGCTCACGCAGGAAAATATGCTTGGGGTAGAAGCAGCCGTGCACCTGGCCGGCGCCGTGCAGGGTGCGCGCCAGTCCGCCACAGGCGCGCAAAATCGCCTGGCGCCGGGCCAGCGGCAGCATCGTCCACTCGAGCAGCTGGCTGTCCAGATCCTGCCAGTCGTCCAGTGCCCGGGTCAGCAGGATGGCGCGCTGCTCGCCGTCGACCCGGCGCTGGGCGAACAGCACCGCCTGCAGGGCCGGGATGCCGAGGCGCTGGTAGCGCTGGATGGTACGGAATTCCCGGGCGAAGGTTGGCTCGCCCCAGGGCTTGCCCAGGCTACGGGTCAGGTAGTTGCTCTGGCGCTTGAGGTAGTAGCTCGCCTCGTCCAGCACCAGGCGATAGACGCTGCTCCAGCCGCCGCGCCCGGTGTTCGGCTCGTCGACCGCGGTCAACTGCAGGTCCCACAGGGCGCCGAAGCTGTCCAGGCCATGGCGTTGCAACAACGCCCGGTCGGTCTCGGCGATAAAGTCGTTCATTCGCGCCCCTCGAAAAAGCCCACGACCCGCCGCACCCGCCGCTTGTCGGCCTCGGTCAGCCGCGTCCGTCCACGGTACTGCAGGTAGAAGCGCAGGCGCTGGGTGGCGGACAGCTGCTGCTTGGCGACCTTGTCCAGGCAGGCCAGGTCCTTGATCATCCGGTAGCGCAGCAAGGGGCCCTGCCAGAAGGCCCCGGTCGGGCAATCGATCAGAAACAGCCGGCCCGCGCCGTCGACCAGCAGGTTGCGCCACTTCAGGTCGTTATGGGTGAAGTGATGGTCGTGCAGGGTGCGCGTCGCCTGGGCCAATTGCCGGCTGACACCATCGACCCAGTGCCGGTCGCCCAGGCGCGGGTCCCTGTTCTTGGCCATCAGCGCCAGGTCCAGGGTGCCTTCCAGCTCCCGGGTGATCAGCGCCCCGCGAACGAAGGCGCCGGCGCGGCGCTCCAGGCCCCAGGCCACCAGCGGCGCGGTGGCGATGCCCCACTTGGCGAAGCTCTTCAGGTTCTGCCATTCGGCCTTGACCCGTGGCCGGCCCAGGTAGCGGCGCAGGCCCTTGCCCGCGCCCCAGTAGCGCTTGACGTAATAGCGCACGCCATCGCGCTCGATGCGGATCACCTCGGACAAGGGATCCTTGGTCAGCCGCTCGCCCGTCAGGGCGAACACCGCCTCCAGGCTGCCGAAGTCCTTGGACTGGGCGCCATAGGTCGGTTCCAGGTGCCAGGCCGCCATCAGAGCGCATCCCCGTAACGCTGCTTGCGCGCATAGAGCTTGGCCGCCCGCGCCTCCAGCCTGGCCAACAGCCGGGCCTCGTCGCGCAGCAACTGGCGCAGCGGCCGCTGGAAATACAGGCGCAGGAAACGCAGCTTGTCGCGACGGGTCAGGCCGATATCCAGGGCGGAAAAATACAACGCCGCCAGGTCCTTGTCGCGCCAGCGCAACGGCGTGGCGGCGCGCACCTGGGCGCGGTGCAGGTCGATCACCGACAGGCGGAAGTCGTCCGCCGTCACCGGTTTGTCGGTGTGCAGCAAAAAGTGGCAGATGTAACAGTCGCGGTGATTGACCCCGGCGCGGTGCATGGTGCCGACCATCTTCGCCACCTCGGCGATCAGCGCGCGCTTGAGCCGCGGCTCGGGCGGCCGCCGCGCCCAGTCCAGGCTCAGCTGCTCCAGATCGGCGGTCGGCGCCAGCTCCTCGGTGACGATAAAGGAATGCTGGGCCGCCGGATTGCCGCCGCGCTCGCCATAGGCCACGGCGGTCATGGTCGACACCCCGGCCTGGTGCAGGCGCTCGATCGCCAGCCATTCCTGGCGCGCGCCGAGCACCGGCAGCTTGGCGGTCAGCAGGTTCTTGGCGATCTCCCGCCAGCCAATGCCGCGGTGGATCTTGACGAAATAGCCGCGCCCGGCGACCTCGGTGCGCAGGGTACGGCGGCCTTCCAGCTCTCGGTAAACCTGGCCCTGCAGGGCTTCGACGGCGACGAAGGGATCGCCACCCGCCCAGAGGCTCTTGAACGGCTCGCTCAACATCAACTTCATGGACGTTCCGCCAGAATCACATCGGCCGCGTGTTGCGGCATGGAATACAGGTCCGCCGAGTCGGCGAACGCCAGGCCATTGGCAGCCCATTGGACACGCGCGGCGTCATCCGCGAGCATGCCGGCCAGCTGCTGATTGAGTTCGCCCTGGGCAAAAGGCTCGGCCAGCACCCGGCCGGCATCGGCTTCGGCGATGTAGTGGGCGTAGCCGCAGACCGCGCTGACCAGCACCGGCAGGCCGGCGACCAGCGCCTCCAGCAGCACGGTGCCGGTGTTCTCGTTGTAAGCCGGATGGATCAGCAGGTCGGCGCCCAACAGGAAACGCGGGATATCGCTGCGGCCCTTGAGGATCTGTACCTGTTCGGACAGGCCCAGGGACTTGATCTGCAGCAGGAAGGGCCGAGGATCGTCCTGGCCGATGACGATCAGCCGGGTGCGTTTTCTCAGCGCCGCCGGCAAGGCGGCCAGGGCCCGCAGGCTACGGTCCAGGCCCTTGGTCTTGAAGCCGGAGCCGATCTGCACCAGCAGGAGGTCGTCGTCCCCCAGGCCGAACTCCCGGCGGAAGGCCGCGCGGATCGCCGGCGCATCGGCCGGCGCCCGGCGATCCGGCGCTATACCCGGCGGCAACAGGTGGAAACGCTCCGCCGGGGTGCCGTAGTGTTTGACGAACAGGGGCTGCTGCACCTCGGAGATCATCAGTATCTCGGTGCGCGACTCGGGGGCGAAGACCGCCCGCTCGTACTCGGCGAAATGTCGGTAGCGGCCCCACTTGCGGTACAGGCCGTTGCGCAGGGTCTGCGCCTTGTCCTCGAAGCAGCCGTCGGCGGCGTAATACACGTCCAGCCCCGGCATCTTGTTGAAACCTATCACCCGATCCGGCGGACGCTGGGCCAGGTCGGCCGCGACCCAGGCCGTCAGCTTCTCGTTGCGCCTGTGGTTGAACAGCGCCTTGACCGGCACCACCACCACCTCGAAACCCGCGGGCACTTCGCCTTCCCAGATCGGCGTATACACACGGATGGCATGACCGCGCTGCTGGCACTCCAGGGCGATGCGCAGGAAATCGCGCTGCAACCCGCCGTAGGGAAAATACTTATAAAGAATAAAAGCCAGCTGCATCAAATGCGCCCTTCGATGGCGTAGCCCGGATGCAATCCGGGGAAAGGGTTCGATAGCCGCATCAGTGGACCGCCTCGGCCAGCAGCAGGGCGTCCAGTTCCAGGGCCACCCGTTCGGGCAGCAGGTCGTCGAAACAGGGCCGCTCGCGGTCGCCGAGGCCGGCCTGGGGGCCGCTGGCGCACAGGTGCACCTGGCCGCGGCCATAGGCTCCGACCCGGCCGGGCAGGGTCGGCCCGTAGAGGGAAATGCAGGGCACATCCAGGGCCGCGGCCAGGTGACCGAGGCCGGTGTCCACCGCGACACAGGCCCTGGCGCCGGCTATGACCTTGGCCACGCCCGCCAGGTTCAGGCGCGGCAGCACCGCGGCATGCGCCAGGCCGGCGGCCAGGCGCTCGGCACGGGCTTTCTCGCTGTCATTGCCCCAGGGCAGGCGAATCGCCCAGCCGAGGCCGTCCATGCGCTCGGCCAGGCGGCGCCAATAGGCTTCCGGCCAATGCTTGCTGGCCCAGGTGGTGCCATGCAGGAACAACAGGTAGGGCTGCCCCGTGGCATCGGCCAGTTGCTTGCGGTCCAGGCCATAGTCGCCGAGGCCGGCGGGCAGCGGATAGTCCAGGGCCTGGGCGAACAGTTGGCGCACCCGTTCCAGGGCATGCTGGTCGCGGGGCACGGCATAGGCCCGGTCGTAGAAACGGCTGGCCAGGGGCTC
>DATDTH010000182.1:0-7350 GCA_035290985.1 Pseudomonas sp.
TACCCTGTCCAATTTTGGCACCCTGTTCGGCCGCTACGCCAACCCGGTGGTGCTGCCGCCCCAGGTGGCGATACTCGGTGCCGGCGGCATCCGCGACGAGCCGGTGGCGGTGAACGGCCAGGTGCGGGTGCATCCGATCCTGCCGCTGTCCCTGACCTTCGACCACCGGGTCGTCACCGGCGGGGAGGCCGCGCGTTTCATGCGTGCTCTGGTGCAGGCGCTGGAGGCGGCGCAGGACTGAACCGATATGCGCGGCCATGGATCGCCCCAGTGCCACTTCAAAAACAAAGGAGAGCCGCTCAAAGCTCTACCTCGACATCGCCTCGGGTCCCAGGGTTTGATCCAGCCATTCTGGGGCAGGGCGTGCAGGCGGGCCACAAGAGCATCTACGACTCGATTGCTCTGAGATCGCAGGTATTTTTAGACCGTGCTACCGTTGCGCCTCCTCTATATCGAGCGTCTCCATGGACAAGGATCAACTGAGCGCGGCCCTGAATCGTATTTTCAGGCGGAGCACTATCCACTTGGTCGAGGCGCAGGCCTTGCTGAAACACGGTGTGCATCCCGACAAACTCATTCGCCCGGATGATAAGTGGCCGCTCCTCGCCTGCATGGCTGAGGTGCGCTCGGCTGCCGAGGGACGCACCGAGGACTACCTCGCTCTGTACGCCGAGCTGATCCGCCGTGGCGCCAACGTCAACAAGAGCCTGCGCGGAGGTCATACGCCGCTGTCGATTCTCTGTCGGTCTTTTTCGTCAAACCCTCGGCTGGCCGATGCACTGCTCGCGCTGCTGTTGGCCGCCGGCGCGGACCCGGCAGGCGCACAGGATTCGCCGATCTGCGGCCTGATCGGGTATGGCTCCTTGAAAGGCGAGATTTTCGGCGTTGTCTTTATGCCGCAAACCCCGGTCGAGGATGTCGAGGCTTTCCAGTGTGCGGTCCAACGGCTGCTGGCCGCTGGCGTGGACATCAATGCCTTCGAGCGCCGCGCGCTCTATAACCCCTTGTTGATGGCCGCCTATTGCGGGGGTGTCGAGGGGGTGCGCTTGCTGCTGGAACTCGGCGCCGATCCGCACGCGGTGAATAGGGACGGCAATACCGCGTTGATGTATGCCGCTGGCGATGCCGATGGGCTGGCCTCGATCGTGGCAGGCATCAGCTGTTCCTGGAGTCGTTGTGGCGACACACTGGCCGTGACCCGATTGCTGTTGAAACAAGGCGTTGATCCCAGCCTGAAAAACAACCGCAAGCGCAGTGCGCTCAGCATTGCCCTGGGCAATCAGTGTTTCGACGTCGCTTATGAGCTGGCGCAGGCTTTGTCTCAGCGCGGCGAGTTGACCCTGGCCGATCTGAAAAAATTCAAGGGCAGTGAGTTCGCCACCCTGGCCCTGGCCTTGCCAGTGGCCAAGCCACGTCAAGTCACGGCCAACCCGAAAGACACTTCAGGCGCGGCCCAGTTGGCGTCGTGGGACGCCGCGATCGCTGAGGTGCATGAGGAAGTGCGGGCGGTGCTGACCCAGCTACATAGCACCTGTGACTCAAGGTGGATCAAGGCACTCTATGCCACGGCGGGCTGGCGGTCTTTTTATCTGTCGACCACCAAAAACTGTCTCAGCCGAAAGGGTGCACTCCAGTTCGACTACAGCATCACGGAGCTGATCCAAGGCACACCGCGCCACCTGTACATCGAGTACCGCTCGATCAATGCGGACAGCGGGGACTTCGATGTGATCGCCAAACGTTTCATTCTCACGGAAAACCAGGGCATTCCCAAGCAGGAGGAGTTGCTGGCGGTCGTGGAGGAAATGGCGGAGCAGTATTTGGGGATTGAGCGTCCCTGCGGATAGAACAGTGGGTTACGCGGGCGCAGGGACTTGACGAGATGGATCAGGTCGTGTCGTGGAAGGGCTTGATTGCCCTGATCAAGCCACATTACCCGAAGGACGAAAGTGGCCGTCCGGCGTATCCGTTGATGGCCATGCTACGCGTGCATCTGATGCAGAACTGGTTCGGCTACAGCGATCCTGCTGTTGTACGAAAACCACAATCCTGCGCCAGTTCGCGGGGCTCCTAGACGGCCCGCCACCCTACGAAAGCGCTTTGGTGAAGACCGTAGGCAGTACACCATAGAGAGTCCAATGTGGATGCAGGCCGCAGCCCAAAGCGCGGGACTGCCGCTGGACTGCACGTCGAGCGTAGCGACGCCCGGTCCACCCTACATCCTTGCTCAGCCCCGCGGAACAGGAACCACCAGGCGGGCAATGCTCTAAGCCCTGCCGTGGCGCGGCAAACGCTAGAAGCGCTTGTCCGCCCCCGGGCGGCGCCACTGGGCGAAGGCCGCCAGCTCCCAGGGGCGCATGGCCAGGACCAGGCTGGTGCCGTAGCGGTCTTCCAGGGGCAGCCGGGCATCCTCGTCGTGCAGGGCCCGGAACTCCCGGGCCAGGCGTTCCATCTTCTGCTGCACCGCGGCATTGCTGGCGCGGCTGAGCATGCCGGTGATCACCAGGCGCAGTTCCCCCGGTCGATCGAAGGAGGACTGAAAGAACTCCTGCTGCGCCTGCCGCTCGAAAAAGCCCTGGATGGGCCCGCCCGCGCGCCAGGCGAAATCCGCCGACACCCGCAGGCGCACCCGGTTGCGCGGCTGCAGTTCGATAAAGCCCATGCGATCCAGTTGCGCCAATAGTTGGATCAGCTCGGCCGCGCTGAAGCTGTAGGTCAGCAAGATCTGTTCGAAGCGCCAACGGTTCAGCACGGCCAGTGCCACCAGCAGCAGGCGCAGGTCGGCCACCAGTTGGGTTTCCTGTTCGCTCGACAGTTGCTGGATCTTTTCCTGCTCTTCGGCCAGTTGCGCCAGGTCGGACAGGCTCAGGCCCAGCCGTTCGCAGACCGCGTCCAGTTGCTTGAGGCTCATGTTGAACTGGGAGAACCAGCGCTTGAGGGTCGGCTCCGACAGGCCCAGTTGGCTTGCCAGGTGCTGGTAGGTCAGGCCCTGAAGTTTCAGTTGGCGTTTGAGGGCGGCGATCAGTTGTCGCGAAGAGGCCATGGCCGTCCGATCCGGATTCGAAGACCCACAGTTTAGTCATTGGTATCGTAAAACGATACTCGTTGTCCTGTATCGCTTAACATGGAGCGAATTGGTTGTGGTTGGCGCTACTCGGGACGAAGCTGCGCCTGTCTCGATGACATCCCGTTCTTCCTGGAGGTCCGCAATGAACCCCGATATGCAACCCAACTCGGCGTCCTGGTTGTTCTTCACCAAGGCATCGTTCGTGATTTCACTGCTCGCCACGGCACTGGGCATCACCTTTATGCCGACCGACCTGACCACCAAGGGTTATCTGGCCCTGTGCGGGCTGTTTCTGGTGAACTCGACCATCACCCTGTCGAAAACCATGCGCGATCAACATGAGGGCGAGCGCCTGATCAACCGTATTTCGGAAGCCCGGACCCAGAAAATCCTCAAGGAATTTTCCGAATAAGGAGTCGATGATGAATCTGTGGATAAAGCTGGGCAGTCTGTTGCGTGGCCAGGCCCGCGAGTCGATGGAGCGGGTGATCGATGCCAATGCCCTGGGCATTCTCGAACAGGAACTGCATGAGGCGGATGCCGCGCTGCTGGAGTCGCGGCGGCAGTTGACCGTGCTCGCCGCCCAGCGGATCGGTCTCGAGCGCGAACGCGCGGTGCATCAGCAACGGCACCGCGAGCGGGAGGCCCAGGCCCAGGCCGCGTTGGCACTGCGGGATGAGGCGTTGGCGCTGGAGGTGGCGGCGCAGATGGCGCGCCTGGAAAGTCGGGTGGCCGAGCAGAGCCGGCATATCGAATCCCTGGCCGCCCAGGAACTCAAGCTCAAGGAACGGATGCGGGTGAGTGCCTCGATCATCCAGGACCATCGCCGCGAGCTGACCCTGGTGCGCGTCACCGCCAGTGCCCAGCGGGCGACGGCGTTGATCAGTGGTCATCAGCATCACCTGCATAGCAGGGTCGGGGCGATGCAGGAGTCGCTGTCGCGGATCAAGCAGCGCCAGCAGGCCTTCGATGATCAGGAACAGGCGGCCCAGGTCCTACTGGAGGAAGATGACGCGACCTGCTTGGAGCGTCGCCTGCAGGCGGCCGGGATTGTCGAGCGCAACGACGCCCGCGCGGTGTTGGCGCGCCTGAGGCTGGCCAAGCCGGCAGGGGAGGCCGGTTAGGGGCGGGATCGAGCCGGGCAGTCATCGGGCGGCGCCCGGAATGCCTTGTGGGGCCGGGATTCTTTATGGTATTTCAGGGCCACCCGAGTGATGGCGCTGCGTTCGCGCACCAGCCCCGGGCTCCTGTGTGTTCATCTTCATCCTGTGGAAATCCCATGCTCTCGTCCCGTTTTCTTGCGCTCGCCCTCTGTCTGTCCCTGGCCGGCTGTGCCCATTCGCCTTTCGGCGCCTCGGATGGCTCGGATGGCAAGGACGGCCAAAGCGCGGAAGGCGGGCATTGGTGGTCCTTCGGTGCGAAGCCGGCCGCGGCCAAGGTGGCGGCCATGCCGCCGCCCAAGGTCACCCAGGCCTGGCTGGACGATTACGAGCCGCGCCTGCGCGAGGCGATCAAGGGTAGCCGTTTCGAGCTGGAGCGCCGGGAGAATCTGCTGGTGATCACCACGCCGGTGGACGGCGCCTTCAATCCCGATCGGCCGGGCATGCTGTTGCCGGTCACCCTTGGGCCGTTCAGCCGGATCGCCAAACTGGTCGAGAGCGACAAGCAGATCGCCATTTTCATTCTCGGTCATGCCGATAGCAGTGGCGCGGCGTTGCGCAACCGTGAACTAAGCCAGGAGCGGGCCCGGTCGGTTACCGCGATTTTTCGCCTGAGCGGCCTGAAGAACGACCGCCTGATGGTCAAGGGCCTGGGTTCGGATATGCCGCGGGCGGCCAACGACAGTGTCGAGGGACGCGCGCTAAACCGCCGGGTGGAGATTCTGCTGACCTCGCCGGAAACCATGCTGGGGCTGATCGCCCGCTACAACCAGCCCGTGACGGCGGCCCAGGTTCTTGCCGCAGATCAAGGCAACTAGTCCCACGCTGGTTAAGCTGAAGCGAATTGTTCCGAGGACGTCCGTCATGCAAACCCTGGCCGATATGCGCCGTGACTATATTCGCGATGGTCTGTGCGAAAGTCAGGCGCCCGCCGAACCCTTCGCCCTGTTCCGCCAGTGGTTCGACGATGCCGTGCACACCGAGCAGCCGCCGGTGGAGCCCAACGCCATGACCCTGGCGACTGTGGATGCCGATGGCCGTCCCCATTGCCGGGTGCTGCTGCTCAAGGGCCTGGACGAGCGGGGGTTCACCTTCTTCAGCAACTACGACAGCGACAAGGGTCGGCAGCTGGCGGAGCGGCCCTATGCCGCCATGACTTTCTTCTGGCCGAGCCTGGAGCGCCAGGTGCGCATCGAGGGGCGGGTGGAGAAGGTCAGCTTCGAGGAGTCCAGCGCTTACTTCCAGGTGCGTCCGCTGGGCAGCCGTCTGGGCGCCTGGGCCTCGCCCCAGAGCCAGGTGATCGCCGACCGCGCCGAGCTGGAAGGCTTGCTGGCCGACACCGAGCGGCGTTTTCTCGATCAGGCCCCGCACTGTCCCGAACACTGGGGCGGCTACCGCCTGTTGCCCGAGCGTCTCGAGTTCTGGCAGGGCCGTTCGAGCCGGCTGCATGACCGGCTCAATTACCGGCTGCAAGAGGCGGCCTGGTTGCGCGAACGCCTGGCGCCCTGAGGCCCCGCCGGTTTGGCCCGATTCGTAGGATGGGTTGAGCGAAGCGATACCCATCGAGTAAACCTACGCAAGCGCGAGGCGGGCCCTTGCATCGCTTGCGTCAAGGGTTCGATACGCGGGGTTCACCTAGGTGGCCCCCATCCGCCCGAGCTATATCGGCCCACAGCGACGCATTAAATGCGGGCTCAGTCGCGGCCGTACTCGGCGGCAGCCTGTTCCAGCCATTGCGGCAGGTCACGGCGCTTGATGCCGCTGGCCTGGGCCTGGGCCAGGCGTTGCAGCATATAGGCGCGTTTTTCACTGTCCGTGCCGCCCAGGGCCAGGGCCTGGTCGCGGTCCATCCAGCGCTTGATGCGCACGTAGATCCACCAGTGGAAATACAGGCCGGCGGCGGTGGTGATAAATACGATGAAATAATCCATGGGCCTTCCTTTTCGAGTGCGCGCCTCCTTAGCGGATTGCCTGCTGGGCAAAAACCATTCAAGGCGCGCATTGCGTGGTGTACCCGGGTGATCCGACTGTGCGGTGCTCCGGGGTTTTTGTGATCCTTGCCGTGACAGCGCAGCGTACCGGGGAGTCTAATGAATACCTGTCTTCTTGGGAGTAATACCATGCACAAGCCTGTTCTCTTGGCCTGCCTTACGGCAGGGATGCTGAGCCTGACGGGTTGCCAGTCCAGCCTGACTGGGGACACCTATTCGCGGGACGAGGCGCGGACCGTGCAGACCGTGCGCCTGGGCACCATCGAGTCGCTGCGTCCGGTAAAGATTGAAGGCAGCAAGACGCCGATCGGCGCCGGCGCTGGCGCGGTGGTCGGCGGCGTTGCCGGTAGCACAGTGGGCGGTGGGCGTGGCAGTCTGGTCGCCGCGGTGATAGGCGCGGTGGCCGGCGGGCTGATCGGTGCCGCCACCGAGGAAGGCTTTACCCGCACCCAGGGCGTGGAAATCACCGTGCGGGAAGACGATGGCAGCATGCGTGCCTACGTGCAGGAAGTGCAGCCCAACGAAATCTTCCGCGTCGGCGAGCGCGTGCGCATCCTCAGCGTCAATGGCACCAGTCGGGTCAGCCGCTAAGGCAGAGCGCCGGGCCTCGCCCGACAAGCAAGCCGGCCTGATGGCCGGTTTTTTTATAGCCGCTGACAGCCAGGCGTCTCCTGACGAAATTCATCCCGCGCTGGGATGCAGTCCGGGCCGTGCCCGCGAACGGGGCTGCCGCTGGTGTACGAGGACGTTTCCGGATACCCGCCTTAGCGGGTATGACGGGTAAATAGTTTGGCGCGATCCGCTGTCCAATGCAGACCTTTGCTCTCGGGAGAATCGTTATGCATAAGCCTGTACTAGTGGTGTGTTTCACGGCGGCGAGCCTGGGCCTGGCGGGTTGCCAGTCCAGCCTGAGCGGTGACAGCTATTCGCGGGACGAGGCGCGTACCGTGCAGACCGTGCGCCAGGGCACCATAGAGTCGCTGCGTCCGGTAAAGATCGAAGGCACCAAGACGCCGATCGGTGCCGGCGCCGGCGCGGTGGTCGGCGGGGTGGCCGGCAGCGGCGTGGGCGGTGGCCGCGGCAGCGCGGTGGCGGCGGTCATAGGCGCGGTGGCCGGCGGGCTGATCGGTGC
>DATDTH010000183.1:0-2296 GCA_035290985.1 Pseudomonas sp.
TAGGAGCGCAGCATGACCAACAAGATCATTCAGCAAATCGAAGCTGAGCAGATGAGCAAAGTGATTCCTCCTTTCGCGCCGGGCGACACCATCGTCGTTCAGGTGAAGGTTAAGGAAGGCGACCGTCAGCGTTTGCAGGCATTCGAAGGCGTGGTAATCGCCAAGCGCAACCGTGGTCTGAACAGTGCCTTCACTGTTCGCAAGATCTCCAACGGTGTTGGCGTCGAGCGTACTTTCCAGACCTACAGCCCGCTGGTCGACAGCCTGGCCGTCAAGCGTCGCGGCGACGTGCGCAAAGCCAAGCTGTACTACCTGCGCGACCTGTCCGGCCGTGCCGCGCGCATCAAGGAAAAGCTGGTTTAATCGACCGCTTGTTCCGAAAAAAGCAGCCCGCGGGCTGCTTTTTTCATGCCTGGGATTTGTGTTTTTTGGGGCTGGCCAGGTCGTGGTGCGCGGATTCACCGCCGTCTTTGTAGGGCGGACTCGGCGCGTAGTTCAGCGACAGTCCGCCATTGGTGGACTCGACGCGCATTTCAGCGACAGTCCACCGCTTTTGGCTGCGGCCTGCATTTCATATTGGGCCTTCAATGGTGTACTGCCTTCGGCGAGTACACCCTACCTGGACGGCGTAGCGCTCTATCCGGGCCTCAAGGCCTTAGGCTGATCTTCAGCGAGGCCTGGGACAGGTCGATGTCCTGCAGGCTCAGGTTACCGAAACTCTGTCCGGGAGCGGCGCCCGCCACGCGGATATTGTCGAAGCGCAACTCGCCGATGGAGCTGGGCAGGCGCACGTTCACCGAGCCGTCGGGGTTGAGGGTGGAGGTCAGCTTGTCGGTGTCGTACTGCACATTGTGCAGCGAGGTTTCCGCCTCGAGGTTGTTGAGCACCGGCATGACCAGCTTGGCCAGCTGGCCGACCGTGTCGAGTCCGTCGCCGTGCTCGGCCTGTAGGAACAAGCCCTGCAGCACGCCGTCCAGGCCCTGGGCGCTGACCGCACTCATTTCCAGGTCGCTCAGGGGTTGCAGGCTGCGCAGGCTTTCCTGGCGGCTGATGCTGGTGGGGGGCTGCAGTCGCTGGATGTCGGCGCTGGCCATCTGGAAGGGGCTGAGCAGGGCGGCGACCAGGGTGGCGGCGATCCGCAGATTGCCCTGTTTCTTCAGGGCCTTGTGCAGCTGGCGCTCGGTCAGCAGGCCCTGCTCCTGGAGAATTTCGCCGAGGCGCTTGCTGCTGGTGAGCTGCAGGCGAATGGCGTCGTCCAGTTGCGCGTGAGTGATCAATCCCTTGTTGATCAGGATTTGACCGAGGCGAGAGTGGTGTCGGCTGGACATGGGTGTATCCATAAAAAGATAGTGGCTTTGTGCAATCATGGTCCCGTCGCGCCAGGCTGTCACCCAACCAAAGATAGGGTGATCCCGCCTTTGTGGGCTCGTTCCGGGTCCCATGACGACCGGTTCTCGGGAATTAGCGTAGATCATGCCGCGGCTATCGCCCGGCATATCTGGTCGGGCGCTGAGGGCTGTGAAAGACTAGGCCGATCTCGACGCCCAGAGCCTGCGATGTCCGCCATCGACCACCCCCTGATCGACCGTTTCCTCGATGCCCTGTGGCTGGAGAAGGGGTTGTCGGTCCATACCCGTTCGGCCTACCGCAGCGACCTGGCGCATTTCAACGGCTGGTTGCAGGCGCGCGGCCTGGAGCTGCCCAATGCCGGACGCGAGGTGATACTCGATCACCTGGCCTGGCGCCTGGAAGCCGGTTATGTGGCGCGCTCGACCGCGCGCTTTCTCTCCGGCTTGCGCGGGTTTTACCGCTTTCTGCTGCGCGAGGGCCTGAACGCGACCGACCCGACCCTGCAGGTGGATATGCCGCAGCTCGGCCGGCCACTGCCCAAGTCGCTGTCGGAAGCGGATGTCGAGGCGCTGCTGGCGGCGCCGGAACTGGACGATCCCATCGGGCTGCGTGACCGCGCCATGCTCGAGGTGCTCTATGCCTGTGGGTTGCGCGTCACCGAGCTGATCAGTTTGACCCTGGAGCAGGTCAATCTGCGCCAGGGGGTACTGCGGGTCTTCGGCAAGGGCAGCAAGGAGCGCCTGGTGCCCATGGGCGAGGAGGCGATCGCCTGGATCGAGCGCTACCTGCGCGAGGCGCGGGCCTTTCTGCTGGCGGGCAAGCCCAGCGATGTGCTGTTTCCCAGCCTGCGAGGCGAGCAGATGACCCGGCAGACCTTCTGGTACCGGATCAAGCACCAGGCGCGGGTCGCCGGGATCGCCAAATCGCTGTCGCCCCATACCCTGCG